>JBAUTP010000180.1:0-4250 GCA_049582265.1 Thermoplasmata archaeon | reverse complement strand
CATCGAGTCCTCGAGAGCGAGGAATCCTCGAGCTTGGTCCCCTTTTCCGTAGGCCGTGATCGGAAGACCCAGAATGGCCTGAACCACGAATCGATTGAGGGCAGTTCCCCACACTTCGTCGAAATCGAATCGCGTGAGCAGGGAATCATGCGTGATATCCGGAGTGCGGATGCCGTACACGACGCCTTGCATGACGTCGGTCGCGGCGAGATTCCAGATGCGAGACGCGAACATGACATCGCCCGAGTCGAAGACCTTGCTCCAATGATACCATGACCCCGCCTGACGGGGAAACGGAAGCCGGTCACTGCGGCCCCGGTACTCGATCTCGAAGAAGCCCTCCGGGATGTCGGTGTTCGGAGTCCCGTACTCTCCCATGGTCCCCATCTTGACCAAATGAGCGTCGGGCGTGAGCTCACGCATGGCGTACAGGAGATGGATGGTCGACGTCAGGTTGTCGACCTGTGTGGCCACGGCATGATGCACATCGATCATCGAATAGGGCGCGGAGCGCTGCTCGGCGAGGTGGACGATCGCGTCGGGGCGCTCCTTCGCAAGGACGTCGTGCACGAAGTTGTACCGACCGAGGTCGCCGCGGTGGAAACTGAGCTCCTTTCCGAGCTGCTCCTTCACGGCGTGGGCCCGTCGCGTCCATGCAGCGATCGGCGTCGCGGACCAGCTTCCGACCTCTTGGACGCGTCGCCGCGTGACGAAGCTGTCGATTCCCGAAACCTCGTGACCTCGGTTCAGGAGATGCAGTGCTAGGGGCCATCCGGTGTATCCGTCAATTCCAGTGATGAGGACTTTCATCGCGAAGAAGTTCCTCCTTCGTGGTATATGAACCTGACCTGTCCCTCAGGGTATCTCATCCCGGTCCTAATAGGTTGAGACCGGGCGCCTCTCTGGGTACACCCGGTTCTAGTATCATCAACACCACGACATCGTCCGGGTTCGGACGGTCTGCGCCGTTCAGCGTCGGGTAGCGATTCGTCGCAACGGTTGGTCTAAATAGTAGAGTGCGCAACTATGCGCATAACAACGCATCGGACTCCTTGTCCTCGCCGAGGTGCGGTCTGAACCGGGACCGGTCGGACCTCGGCGAAGGTGGGAGGGGATGGGCTATGGTAGTCGAAAACCGCAAACCGTGCAAACGCAGTGCCACCTTCTGGCTCGCCAGCCTGAGCATCGTAGTCGTTGCCCTCCTCTTGAGCCTTGGGTTTACACCCAGCTCGGGGGGACAACCTCAGACGGTCGCTCGACCCGCCAATGTCGTTCCCGAGGTTTCCACCCCGCTCTCGATCGATCTGGCGGACTCGTACCCCCTCTCCTCGGCCTTCTGGGGGGTCGACCTCCGTCCGTACAGCTCGATCGGAGCCCCTCAAGCGACGGAGATCAGCGCCACACCGCTCAACTATGTCGTGTTTCCCGGGGGGGCCATCGGGGATCGATACAATTTCACCTCGAACGTCATCACGAACCTGGACGGAAGCACCTACATCCCCCCGACCAGCCTGGCCCAGTTCGTTTCTTGGTGCAAGAACGTCGGATGCCATGCGATCCTGCAGGTTCCCGGTGAGACCGATTCACCGGGAACGGCGGCGTCCTACGTCGCCTACACCGAGAACACGCTCCACTTCCATCCCGACTACTGGGAGATTGGCAACGAGCCCGCGCTCTGGGAGCACTTTGACATCCCCTGGGCCCAATGGACGCTGTCAGCATCCTCCAAGGTGACCCCCGAGGAGTACGCGCAAGTGGTCCACGCCGACATTGCGGCCATGCGACAGGTCGACCCAACGATTCCCGTGACAGGGCTACCGGGATTGGGCTCGGGTGGCTCCGGTGAGACTACTTGGATCACCGACAGCGTTGCGCTCAACGGTCCGAATCTGAGCGCGATCGCCATTCACGTGTATGCGGCGGGCCCGGGTCCGTCCCATCCGACCTTGCCGGAGTTCTACGCCAGCCTTCAGTCTCAGGGAAACCTCCCGACACGCATGGTCGCGGACCGTGCCGCCATTCGGGCGGCCTGCCCTACCTGCAAGAATCTTCCGATCCTGGTGACCGAGCTTGGCTCCGCCATCACCGGAGGACCGTACGACCCGTACCTCGATGGGTTCGCGAACGTCCCATTCATCGCTGCCGAGCTCGTCCAGGGGATCGAGGTGAATGCCTCGAACCTCGACGTGTACGCGTTCGAGTCGACCTACGGCGGGTCGCTCTTCTCGGGCGGGGGCCCCAACCTCGATTACTGGCTCTATGCGGACATGATGAGCCAGTTCGGTACGTACGTTGCCCCCACGACCGGGCCCTCCGAGCCTGTCGGATTCTACGCGGCAACGACCACGAACGCGGTCCACTCCTTCGAGTCCCTGTTCCTCGTGAACACGAACGTCTCCTCCGCCGCCAACGTGGGTCTCGCGGCAGCGGGCTTCCCGACGAGTTCGTCCGTTCAGGCGTGGACCTGGAATCGGTCGACGAATGCCCCGCTCGAAAACTCCTGGCCAAACGGGGTCCCTTCCACGTGGGTGGTCCCTCCCATGAGTGTGACCCTGCTCCGGGCCCAGGTCTCGAGCACACCCACGAACCAGCTCTATCCCGTGTCGGGAACCGTGGTAGCTCTGGGCACGCATGCGCCGGTCGCCGGAGCGACTCTCACCGTGACGGGAACGAACCTGACGCAGTCAGGGTCCACCGGTCCGATCGGACAGTTCAGCTTCTATCTGGTCAACGCGACCTACGGCCTCGCCGTCTCGGCCCCGGGCTATGAGAACCTCACCACGACGTTTACCATCTCCGGCCCCTCTACCCGATCTATCGACGTTGTCCTAGTCCCCGGCCAGAAGACGAATGGATCCACGCCCCAAGAGTATGCTGTCGAAGGCACCGTTCTTACCCTGCCGGGAGACGGACCGGTCGCCCAGGCGACGGTCACCTTCAGCGGAGGAGCGGTACCCCAGAGCACGGTCACGCTGTCGAACGGATCCTTCGCCTTCACTCTCGCCAACGGGACCTACGTCGTCAACGTCACCGCATCGGGCTACTGGTCCGTGACAGCCTCCATCGTGGTCGAAGGAGGCGCCGTGCAGGGAATCAACTTCGTCCTGGTTCCAACCTCCACCTCGGAGTACACCATCCAAGGGACAGTCATCGATGCCGTCGGCGCCCCGCTCAGCTCGGCAGTGGTTTTCGTGCAGGGCTCGAACTTCAGTATCGAAGTGGCGGTGGCTGCCAACGGGACTTTCGGGGCCGAGGTGCCGGACGGCGCCTATACGCTGACCGCGACCGCCTCGGGCTTCAGTAGTGTGACCCTACACGTGATCGTCTCGGGTGTCGGGGCCTCCGGGTTGGTCTTCCGGATGACCTCGGGCGCAAGCGGTCCGTCATCCAAGGCGACCTCGCCGCTGGGATCGGGGCCCATCGCACTCTCGGCGATCGGCATCTTTGGGATGGTCACGATCGGGGTTACGGTCGCCATCGTCTGCCTCGCGGGGCTCAGCCTGCGCCCCCCTCGAACTGCTCCACGAAGAAAGTGAGGACCGCAAGCATCCGTCGGCCCGTGTCCGCGTAGCGTCTTCGGAGGCCGAGCCTGGGGCATTTCGTCCTTCACGTCTCATAGGAAGGATCGAGCGGAGCCAGGGTGGAGGTTTGGAAAGCCTGGAAGCAGTCCCCCGTTCCCCCTTGGTGCAGAAATCAATTCCCCCCTCATCGGTTCCAGAGCAACGGGGGCCTTCCGGTCGCGCTTGAACGCGGGTATACGCGCCTCAATCGCCCCAGCGGGGCCCGGTCACGGGCAGAAGCGGAGCCGTCCATGGCTCATTCGGCGGGGAAGGCGAAGGGCTCGCGACGCGAGCCAAAGGGGAAGGGTCGGACTTTACGAGATAGAAGCTGTGCGTCACACCTCGTCCGTTGACAACGAGCGTTGCGGTTTTCGAGCCGTACCCCGTCTGAGAGGCTACGACCGTGTACGTTCCGTTTACTTCCAGAAACGAATAGATGCCCTGGGAACTGACATTTTCGGTCGTATGGCTCGAGCCGGCCGTGAGCTCGACTGTCGCCGACCGGTCGGCCGAATCGTTGGAATCGTAGCGCACGGTTCCGTCCACGACGTACGTCGGCTGGAGCGAGAAGTTGTGCACAACGTTCTGGTTCGTTACGTCCACCGTGGCCACAACGGCTCCGTACCCCGAAAGTGACGCCGTGACCGCATAGGAGCCGGGGGTCACATTCAAGCTGTACGATCCCTGCGC
>JBAUTP010000179.1:0-4469 GCA_049582265.1 Thermoplasmata archaeon | reverse complement strand
TTCCGTACGGGAGACCGGTCTCGGAGAAGGTTACGGGATACGGCGTCATCTTGTTCGCGGCGCCCAGTGTGATGATCCCCTCGAGAGCCGGGGCACTCTTGGCCAACGTGGCGTTCATCCAAATGTTCACCGGTGTCGAACTTCGGTCTTCATGGGCCAGCGCTCCCGCGGTAACGCTCGCCGCCGAATCGATCGGGCGCGAGGTTATTTCGCCGAGAAGCTGGACCCCGGAAGCGGGCGTGATCGTGTTCTGGCTCCAGGTTCCAATTCCCGCCAGGACGAGATCATCCGCGTTCACCGTCAGGTTCCGACTCACGGCTCGACTATCGCTGTGATCGATGACACCGACCTGATCCACAAAAGGAGCGGTGGTTCCGCCGTTGACGTCGACGATTTCGACCGCGGCACTGTCAGAGCTCCCGGAGGAGAGCGTGACGCTCACGTTGGTTGCGGATCCGCTCTCGACATTCCGGCAGACCCAGATCGCAAACCCGTGATCGCCCCCGTTGGCATGCTGAAGCGCGTAGGACTCTTGCGTACACGTGCCAGAGCCTTCGCTGCTCGCGACTTCGGTGACGGTCGTCGCTCCGTACATCTCGACGAAGACTACGAGAGCATCGCCGGACGCGACGCTGAACGTGCCCGAGCTACCGGAACTCGTTGAAGTGATGGTAAAGTTCACTACGTTGACGATGACCGGGTTGACCCCCGACGTATCCAGCGTTCCCTGTGTAAGTCCGAGATTTGTTCCTACCTGTGGCACTGCGGACGAGTCCACGACCGCGACCGTCCCCGCCACGACCATCAGGAGCGTCGTCAGCGTCGCGCAGATGGGAGCGAGCTTGCGCTGATTCTGAAACACGAGGGGTCCACCAGCCGCATGAGCTCTAAAGCCTCTGGCCACCTTAGAGGAAGCCAACCAGAATCTCAGCGGTCATCAGAGAATGCGAAGCAACGAATGCTCCGTTCGAAGACGTCGGAAGTTCTTCGTGCTCGACGGAGGTCGGACAGATCACACCGGAGGCCAACCCCCAAGCACAAGTCGACCGAGTCATCTTCGTGTTGGCTTCCGTGTACAAACCGAAGGCACTATCGAAAAGGTTACGGACCATTTATTTGCCGAGTAAATGCTCTTTTTCTTCGTAAGGAGCACTCCGGGAGGCGGTCAACGCAAGATGTTGGGACTCATATCGAGTTTCGATTCTCGATGAGCCACCGCCCGGGGCCACGGAACAAAGGAGCGAACATGCCGATTACGGCCAAGAGAGGTAACGAACGCGCTCACGCGAGGTCCGCCAACAGGTTCGTGGTTCGATATACGTGGACACTGGACGGTCGAGAAACGATTGTGGACCATCGGGCCTACATCGTGCGGTCGTGCCCGAGATGCCGTGCGGAGCGATCCGCGTCGGCAGAGGACATCCCTGCGCTGGATGAGCTGCGAGAGTGGGCCTTCGGACACTCTGCCTACTGCGTGGCCAATGACATGAGAATCGCCGGTCACGGGCCGGTTCAGGCATCGATTCGGTCCCGAAACAAAATGGGCCGTTCCACGTCGGGTCTTCCCGTCGAAGCGTTCGCCTGATCGTCATCCGAGCCCCCGGGCCTGCCAGAAGGCTCGTTGCTCGCCCACAGGCACTCGCATCGAGCCGCCATCGAGAGTCCTTCGAGGTCTCGATTCGAGAGCGCGTAGCCGGCCGTCACCCCGCCAAGCTCGGAAGGGTTGCCATCCGAGAAACGCTTGATGGAACGATCGTGGTCTGGTCGAGGTAGGTCGGCGAGGAAGCGTCCCACAAGGGCCCGAAGCCACGGTCAGTGGAGCGCGACTCACCTGTCGCGAGAGCCCCGTGGGGTAAGGAAATCGTATGAATCCATCTGGTTAGGCCGGTTCCGGGCTCGTAGCACGCACAGTATTGGATGAATTGATACGGCCCATAGAAGCAAGCTCGGCGAGATTTCCAATGGCGATCTAAACGGGTTCCTAAAGCTCCGACACGCACTTGTAAAGGTCTCCAGAAACACCCCAGCGCGTCCCCATCGCGGTACCGACGGTCTCCGCGATGAGGTATGTCTCGTTCCAAGAGCGGAACCCTGGGTCCGAGGACCAGAGCGTGATCCCGGTAGTCACAATACGACGAGGCGGGTTCGCCTTCGCGTCCTTGACGGAGATCCCATCCATAGTGAAATACAACTTGCTACCCTCGGGTGTCGAAAGGACGCCCCGCAGTCTAGGGGTGAACGCCCCGTCCGGTCGCTGTCGCGCCAGGTTCGTTGCGTGGAGAGTACCGCAAAGACCCTCTGCCTCCAACCGACCGGTCAGGATTCCGTAGACTTGGCCTCCGTCCGGGAAGGCCCACTCTTCGTCCACGTCGGTATAGACCAGCTCTATTCTTCCAATCCGTTCCAGTCTCATGATTCTCCCCCGGAGCGGGGTTGAGGACTAGAACCCTTGGGTTCAGGCACCAACGATTCGGGAGGCCTGAAGGCGTACCTTGTTACCGGGCTGCGGCAAATCTCGGAGAGGTGGCCCTCTTGCGCGGCGGAAGTTCTTCACATCCTAGCTGAGGGTACGACCATACGTCTTTTGATGAACAAAGGGACTCACCGTCGAGACCTCACTAGCCAGAGGCAAGTGGCTGAAAATCCCGTTGCACCTTCGATAGAGAGAAGCGGGCTGGTCTGGCATCACTGAAGGGGCAACCCGACGCCGACGCGGCAGGAGGAGCCTCCGCGATTTCATACCGAACAAGGGAGCCCGCGCGCATTTCATCATTCAAACGGGGCCGAACGTTAAGAAGCTCAGAACGGGTCCCTGAGGGACTCCCCCGCGGGCTCGTAGTATAGTATTGGGCGAATCAATACGGCCCATAGGAGCAGGCTCGGCGGAATTTCCAATTGTGATCTGAACGGGTCCCTTTCGCTCGGGGGGCCTTGCAGGGCGTTCGTTGGCGCGCCTAGGTACAGGTCATACGCGAGACCCCTATCGGAGATCTATGGCCTCCAGTCACCAATGTCGCATACACGAAGCTGCGGTGGAATCTCGAAGGGTTCAAAACCCCGAACTAATGGTCAACAAGGGACTACTGGAGTCCAAAACGGAGGAGTGCAAGTCCTGTAAACTCTGCAGGACAGCAGTCCACGCCATCGAGCAGTTCGCAATTGAGGGAAACCCCACGGTCTTCGAAACACTCCTCAGTGGGACCTTCTAGAGCGACTCGTAGCTCGTCACCCGACCTAGTCGCCGTTCGCGAATGGAGTCCGAACAGGTCCGCTTCCGAAGAGGGGGCCTTATTCGCTCATGTTATCGCCGTCTGCAGTCGGCCAAGGTGAGCGGTTTGACGTCGGTCAAAGGTTCTTCGGTACGCCTCACGCGGAAACTGCTGAATGGGAGGACGAGGACAACCTGACGCTCGACGACGTGGCTCCAAAGAATCGGGCGGTCATCCTCTATGGGCACGACATGGGTGATTCGTGGGAGCATCGCTTGATCGTCGAGAAGATCGGCCCGCCCGAGAGTGGCACCGTCTACCCGCGCTGCGTGTTTGGAGCACGAGCTTGCCCATCGGAAGACTGCGGCGGGACCTGCGGCTACGGGAACCTGCTCGAGGCCATCGCTAGCCCTGACTAAGAAGAGCACGCGGAGCTTGTCGAGTGGATGGGCGACGGCACATTCGACCCCGAAGCCTTCGACACGTACGTCCTTGCGCTAGCTGCTGACCCACGGACGCGGAAGTCAGCCCCGAACCGTACGGGCTTTCCGGGCTCTTCCGCTCGGCCGGTGGCTAGTCCCCCGCGGCAGAAGCACCAAGTCGGCCGCTTCCTCTGCTTCCCTGAGAAGCGTTTTGCGCGCCGTGCCCATTTTCGCACGCACGGTCAAACCACGGACCAGGTCAGTGACTTGGCTCGCCCGTGCGGCTACTGGAAAGTCCGAAGGGATTTCTCCCGCGCTGATCCCGTCCCGGAAACGAAGTTCCACCATCGCCACGCCGCCAGCCGTAGCGTTCTGTAGGAATTGCCGGACCTCTGCGTCGTCCACAAGCGGCGCGACGCACACTAGAAGACAACCCACAGGGCAGCCCTTCTGGGTCGCACTTTCGACTGAGTACCTCAGGAAGCTGGCGAGCGAGTCGCGAAGAGGCTGCGGCGAGAAGATCGCCTTTGCGGCGAGAGCGCCCTTCTTCTCCGCGTACGCCCTGAGGACTCGCAGGAATAACGTCCGCTTGCCCCCGAAGACTCTATACAGGCTCGGCCGACCAACGCCCATCCCGGCGACGAGATCGTCGATCGTCACTCCGTCGTAGCCCTTCGACCAGAACACCTCGGTCGCCTTTTGCAGCGCGTCCACCTCCTCGAAGCTGCGCGGTCGTCCGCGCGGCCTAGTCGTATTGTGAATCATCTCGTTCGAAACTCCTTGGACCTGACCATCTGCTCTCTTTAATGGGTTTGTCACGACTTGTTGACGTGGGACC
>JBAUTP010000178.1:0-3387 GCA_049582265.1 Thermoplasmata archaeon | reverse complement strand
GGTGCGCAGCGTCCCGGCACGCAACTTCTCGAAGTGGGCGAACAGGGCCGTCCCACGATACCGCTCGAGAACGGCGTCGAGGTCCGGAGGATCTTCATACATCCCGAGGTTAGGTCGCTCCTGACCTGCCAGAATGCGTAGGGCAGTCGATTTCCCTGTCCCGTTCGGTCCGAGGACCCCGGTGATCCCTTTGGGGGGCGGAGCCGGGAGCCGGTAGAGGCGAAACCCGTTGTAGCCGTAGCGATGCACGATCTCGGACTCGTCCGGAGCGGGGGTGTTCAAGATCTTGATCGCATCGAACGGGCACTTGTGCACACAAATGCCGCAGCCGATGCAGAGGGTTTCCGAGATGATCGGTTTCCCTGTCGGCCCCTCGATAATGCACTCCTGCCCCATCCGAACGGGAGG
Source organism: Thermoplasmata archaeon (assembly GCA_049582265.1). Lineage (GTDB taxonomy): Archaea > Thermoplasmatota > Thermoplasmata > Lutacidiplasmatales > UBA184 > Lutacidiplasma. Next base: position 2,979 of record JBAUTP010000178.1, on the reverse strand, counting down.
ACAGTACGCCTGACACTCCCATTGGCACTGCTTCGGATGGCAGCGGTCGTTGAGGAGGATGGCAATGCGCGCCATGGTTACTGTGCGCTCGAGTCACTCACGATCCGGCCGTCCTGCATGACGAGGTGGCGTCGGGCGCGCTCGGCCACCTTAGGGTTGTGTGTCACCAGGATCAGCGTCGAGCCCGAGGACGCCTGTACCGTTGTGAGAAGGTCGAGGATCTGCACGGTGGTTGCGCTGTCCAGCTCGCCCGTGGGTTCGTCCGCGAGCAAAAGACCCGGCCGGTTGGCAAGGGCGCGGGCCACGGCCACTCGCTGTTCCTCGCCTCCCGAAAGCTGGTGAGGGAAGGCACTTTCACGTCCACGCAGTCCGACCCCCTCGAGGAGTTCCGTTCCGCGCTCGTGCCGTTCGGCCGTCGGGATGCCGGCCGCGCGAAGCGGGAGCTCGATATTCTCTCGGGCTGTCAAGGTAGGGAGAAGATAGAATCGCTGAAAGATGAAGCCCACCCCCCTAAGCCGCAGTCGCGAGCGTTCCCGTTCCGAGGGGCGGGCTACGGAGGTGCCGTTCCATCGAACCGTACCGGCGGTAGGCACGTCGAGCAACCCCACCAGATTGAGCAGTGTTGTCTTTCCGCATCCCGACGGGCCTTCCAGCGAGACGAAAGCCCCCGGCTCGAGGGTCAAGTCGATGCCATTCAGTGCGTGGACGACCTCGGGCCGTCCCGGGTGGTACAACTTCGTGACCCCCTCCAAGGTCAGGCGAGGGACGGTCGATTCGGTCCTCATCGAAGCGCCTCGGGTATGGAAAGCCGAAGAGCGGCCCGGGTCGCCGCGAGCGAGCCGGCCGCCCCCAGCACGATGACGAGAGCGGCGAGAGCGCCCAACGTGGCGACGCTGAACGTTGCGAGGTGAGCAGCGGTCTGGACGGTAGGACTACCCCACGTGGCGAGCGCCTCGACGATGACGTATCCGGCGAGGATTCCGCCCAGCGTAGCCCACGCCGCCATCCATACGGCATGACCCAGCATCTCGAGGGCGATGCGGCGCCCCGGTACTCCCACTGCTCGACGGATGCCAAGCTCTTGGCGCTGGGCTTCCACGCGACGTACCAGGACGAGCGTGAGAAAAATGAGTCCGACAGCGAGCCCGACCGAGCTGAGCGCAAGATAAAAGCCGTCCAGGATCGCGGTACCACTTCGCGCTTGGGAGGCCTGCTGGGTGAGCGTGGTGACTCCATAGTAGGGGACGAACTGCGATTGGATGTCCTGCGCGACGTTCTGGATGGTCGTCGGATTGGTCGAATCGGGGGCGAGCAGCCCGACCTCGACGGAGTCCGCCGCGTCCGCAATCCCTCCGGTCGAGGCTCGACCGAGTCCCGCCAAAACCTGGAGGTCGGAGAGGGGCGTGAGAACGGCGAACGCCGCCGCTGGGCCCAGCGCCGACGGTGGAACTCCAAAGGTCCCGGTGACGTTGAACACGCGACCGTCCGTCCCGTTCGAGGAGAGGGAAAGCGTGAGCTGGGAGCCGACTGCGATCGTGCAGTTCTGCGCGAGAGGACTCGAAACCAGTACATCCCAGGTGGCCGAGCCGGCATAGGTCCCGTTCGCATAGTGAACCATGTCCGTCGGGTCACCGAGGGGGAGCGGTTGGGGAAAAAATCCGGCATTGGCGGCGCCCTCGGTCGCTTGGAATGCCACCGGGATCACTCCCTCGGCGAGCGCCGGCGCGCACAGGCCGGTGCGGGGGAAGACATCGACCGCATCGCTCAGGATCGGGGATGCGGCGGCGACGTGTGGAACCGATTGGATCTCGGCTGCCAAGACGTGGGCTCCCTCGATCCCGTGGGAACCGGGAGCCGAGACGACGATCTGGTAACCCGAATCCGAAAGTGCTTCGGCCTCGTGACTCACGACCCCGTTCCCGACCGAGAGCAGAACCACGGGCAATGTCACGGCGGTCGCGAGAGCGGCGATCGCAAGCGCGCTCTGCCACCGATAATGGCGGAACCCCCAACGGGTGTTGCGTGGCCTCACGGGGCCCTCAGCTCCTCGGCGACCGGAAAACTCATCGCGCGCGCCAAGGGCAGGATGGATGCTAGCAGGCCAAGACCCAGCACGAGTCCTATCGCGGTTCCGAGCAGGGCGAGGTCGAACGTCACGAACGAGAACCCGTTCGGAAGGCCGGGGACGAGAGCGTCCAGGAACCGGTTGATCGCGGCGGACCCGAGCCAACCGATGGCGAGACCGATGAGCAGTCCTCCCGCCGAGAGTGCGACCGCTTCCTCGAGGACGAGCCTCGCGATGGCCGCCCGTGAGAAGCCGAGGGCCCGACGTAGCGCGATCTCGCGGCTGTGATCGTCGACGGACATCAAGAGCACCGTCGACGTGAACAGGGTCGCCACTACCAGACCAATCGCGCCGATCAACGTGCCGAAGGTTCGATAGAGATTGACGACCTGTTGAACTTCTCCGAGGATGTTCGCCAGGGTGAACACGGTGATGCCGGGGAACGTCTGTTCGAGTCGGGATTGGTCGGAGCCCGCCGTCGTCGGGTCGGTGAGATGGATCAAGACGACCGAAGCGTAATCCGTGGCCGGCGAAGAGTCGCCTTCGAGTTGCTGGAGCTCGGAGAGATAAAAGAAGCCGAGCGTTACGGAGGGAAGGAGCCAGAAGGGGCTCGAAATTCCCACCACCCGGAACGCCGTCGCGTTGGCATACCATGCCGCCAGGGCGTGAGGGCCCGATACAGACTGGGAACTGACCCACACCACGGACCCTACGGATGCACGCAGCAACGTGGCGAGCTCTTGGTCAATGACGGCATCGGACGAGAAGGGTCCGCGGTACGTCCCGTTCGCGTAGTGCAGGTCCGTGGGAGAAGGCAGTCCTGTGCCCGCTTCTACGGTGGGAACTTCGAGGCCGGTATTATCTCCAGGGATCCATCCGATTGAGGTCGACTCGACTGGCGACCAGCCCGAGGG
>JBAUTP010000177.1:0-5192 GCA_049582265.1 Thermoplasmata archaeon | reverse complement strand
CTAAATAACCTCGGTCTCGAGGATTCTCCTCGCAGCGACCAGGCCCCGGGGTCACCGGCGCCCGAGCCGCTAGCGGACAATTCCCCGTGGTCGCTGCGGATCCTCTCGTCAACAATCTCTGGGTCCTGATCGCCGGGCTTTTCGTCTTCACGATGACCATTGCCGTGGGTCTTCTCGAGGTTGGCGAGCTCGGAGAGGAATTCTCCGATAGTTTGCTCAAGACGGTCTACATGACGGGCGCCGCCGTTGTCATCATGGCGATCGTCGGCTTCAACACCGCATTCGCACCCACGTGGAACGGAGTCATTGGTAACCCGATCTACGCCCCGGGCTTCTTTTTGGGAGGGTTCTCGACGACCAGTGTGAACCCCCTTCACGACGTGTGGTGGTCGATGCAACCCGCGTATTTTGGAACCGGGCTCACGACCGGAGTCTACTTTCTCTTCGAAACCGCGTTCGCCGCTGTCACCTTCGCCCTGGTGGGGGTCGTGTTCCTTCACAAGGTCCGTCCGGGGGTGCTGGCAGGGTATTCCGCCGTGTACTTCACGCTCATCTGGAACCTTCCCGCGGCGTGGATCTGGAACCCCTCGGGATGGCTCGCCAAGCTCGGGATGGTCGACTTTGCCGGGGGCCTTGTGGTACACGGGGCTGCGGGCGCCGCCGGCCTAGGGGTCCTCTACCAAGTATGGCGAGAGGAGCGTGCCCGAGGACTGACCGTGAGTCCCGCCGTCCCGAACCGCATCAGTCCCGGCTGGCTCACGCTCGCGATTCTGCTGCTCTGGGTGGGCTGGTTCGGGTTCAACCCCGGGAGTGTCCTTCAGTTCAACGATGAAGCCATCGTGGTGGTGCTCACCACCTTCATCGCGGCCGCATCGTGCATGGTTTCCATTCTCGTGTTCCGATGGTTCATCCACGGGAGCGGCTCTACCCTGCTGGATGCCGTGAACGGCATCCTGATGGGCCTCATCATCATCACACCGCTCGCCGGATTCGTGAGCCCGGGGAGCGCGCTCATCTTGGGTCTCGCCGGGGGGCCGCTGTTTCTACTGGGAGAACGATGGGTCTTGCGATTCAAGTGGTTCACGGACCCCGTGGGACTGCTCCCGGGTCATCTCTTGGGTGGCTTGTTCGGGGTGACGATGATCGCATTTTTCGCGCAGCAACCGTTCGCCGCGGGCTCGGGTTTCCCCGGTCTCCCGAACGGGTTGTTCTTCGGCGGGTCCTTCACGGCCCTTCATCAGCTGGGTATCGAGGAGTTTGGCATCCTCGTCGTCGTGGTGGCCGTCTTCGCGCTCTCCTTCGTTACGATGGCGATCCTCTCGCGATTCTTCGGTGGGATCCTCCCGCCTGCGCCGAAGAATCAACCCACCCCTCCCCTGTGATACGCGGTGGCACGGATAGCGTCGGGCCGTTCAGGTTAAGTGGGAATTTGATTTCTTTTGGAGGGGGGGGAGATAGGTGGAGAGCCTCAACTACGAGACCGTCCGATACGAGCGGGTCGACATCCCCGAAGAACCTCCCGAGAGGCGGATCCGAAGCTTCGAGGAGGTCCTGCACTCATACACCAAGGACGAAGCGATCATGGAGGCGAGCCGCTGCCTCCAGTGTGCGCTGCCGTTCTGCGTGGAGGCTTGCCCGATCACCCAGGACTGCCGCGGCTACATCGGGCTCATTGCCGGGGGTCAGTTCGATGAGGCGGCCCGGCTGACGATCCAAGAGAACCCTCTCGCAACGACGCTCTGCAAGGTGTGCTACCACTACTGCGAGGATGCCTGCATCATGGGCGACAAGGGGGTCCCCATCGCGATCCGCCATCTCAAGCGGGCCGCGATGGAGTTCGGGGATTCGAAGCTCCTCTACGTCCCGGCGGCGCCCCGCCACCAACGGATCGCGGTGATCGGAGCGGGGCCAGCGGGCCTCATGGCCGCCTGGGAATTAGGGTTGCGAGGCTATGGTGTCACGGTCTTCGAGCGCATGCAAGTGATGGGCGGTCAGGCCGAGGCCATCCCGCACTACCGAATGCCCGAGAACGAGATCGCGATCGACCTCGAGCGCTTCCGGAACCTCGATGTGACATTGATCACCGGAAAGGCGGGCGGGGTCGACTTCACACCCGAAAGTCTTCTCAAGGAAGGATACCGGGCCGTCTACCTGGCGATCGGAGCATCGAAAGCAAGCTCCCCTGGGATCCCGGGAGAGAACCTCAAGGGCGTGATCTATGCGCTCGACTTCCTGCTCGACATCAACGAGGAAAAGTACGCCGAGCTCGGCAAGAACATCGTCGTGGTCGGGGGTGGTGATGTCGCCGTCGATTCGGTGCGATCCTCCCTCCGACTTTCGGACGGAGCCCAGGTGTCGATGGCGTACCGTCGGACGCGGGAGGAGGCACCATCGGGCGAGGAGGAGATTCGAGAGACCGAGCCCGAGGGCATTCGGTTCTACTGGCTCCTGTCTCCGCTACGGATCCTGGGAAGGGACCACGTCGAGGGCATGGTATTCCAAAAGATGCAGTTGGGCGAGCCGGACGCCTCGGGCCGTCGCTCCGTCATCCCGGTTCCGGGAGAAACCGAAACGATTGCGTGCGATACTGTCATCATGGCCATCGGGGAGAAGGCGGACCTGACCGGGTTTTCGCCTTCCCTCCAACTCAAGATGGGCGCGAAAGGCTGGCCCGAGGGCATTCGGCCCGATACCATGACCGCCGTCGAGGGAGTGTTCGCTTCCGGAGGGAAGTCCGTCGTCCACGCGATGGCCGCTGGCACGCGCGCGGCCGAAGCGATCGACGCCTATCTTCGGAAGAAAGAGGGGAAGGACCCTATCCCGCGTCCCGATCCCTACGGCGGACCCGTGCCGCCGCCTCGATTCCCTCATGGGTACTCGGGGCCTGTCTGGCGTCCTTAGGTACACCCCCGCTTCTCGGAACCGCGGTCCGATCCCGCGATTCTCCGCTCCCATACGCCCTCGCTGCGCCGAGCCGAGACGACCACGACTTAATAGGCGGGGCCGAATCCGGACCCGGCGGAAGGCATCGATACGATCCGACGGACCGAGGCGTTCGCTACGGCTGGCGCGCACCGCGGTCGATGGTGGGGTCGGCTCGATCGCCCGCCGGCAGAGCTGGACCAAGATGTGTGAAAGCTGTCAGGGCGAACAGATCTGTCAGCACGGCCGAGGGCCCCCCGGCGGGCCGATGTGTTCCTGTTCGCTGAGCGGACCGCCGCGGTGCCCAGAATGCGGGTGCCCGTGTGACCCCTGGTACTTTGGACTCTCCGTGGTTGGACCGCTCGCCATCAATTCGTTCCTTGGCGGGGCGGGTGACGAGAACCCCGGGTTCTCTCAATACCCCGCTACCAAGTCTCAGCTCGTGGCAGCCGCCCGCCAGGAGCTCACCGAAGGGGAGGTCGACCCCGCCGAGGCCGACTGGTTCGCGCAGCGGCTCCCGGAGGGAACCTACCACGATCCAGGGGAAGTGATGACGGCGGTGAACCCCGCGTTCCAGTGGAACGGCGCCGGCGGGCCGACGCTCGTCTGGAAGCATCCGAGCTTCGCCGTCGCAACCGGCACGCGCCTGATCGTCCAGCCGAACGAGATGGCCGAATTCACGGGACCGAAGGGGGAGGTCTGGGACGCGTTCTCCCCGGGCGAGCACGTCATTTCTCGGGAATCTTCCCCGCACGCCGCGTCCCACTCACGACCTGCCGCTCCCGGGTTTTCCCGGACCACGATCCGGGCGCGGCTCGTGTTCGGCTCGGCGCAGCCCTTCGAAGCGAAATTCGCATGCACGATCCGGACGAGCTCGGGACGTCCGCTCAACGTGAGCGGAACCGTCGCCGGCTCGGTTCGGTCGCCGGGGGGTCTGCTGGAGCATGCCAGGAACTCCCCCGACCCGACCACGTCCGAGTCCGTGGGGGAAATCCTTTCGCGAGAACTCGTGCCGAATCTGACACGTGCCGTGGCGGATCGAGAACCTCAGGCGGTTGCGAACGATCCTGCCGCCGTCGAGGACGCGGTCCGAAGTTGCGCGGCCGACATCGGTCTTACGACGAGCCGGGTCACGCTCGATCACGTTGGGTCGCTTCCGTCCGCGGATCAGATGGCCCAACTGAGGAAGCGACAGCAGGAGCAGATGGCGAACCTACCGCCGGAGGTTCAGGCGATGATCCAGACACGGATGGCAGCACGAGCTCAGATAGGGACCCCTTCGGCCTCTCCGACCGGAGTTGCCGCGACGGTTCCCCGGCCGTCGGTCCCCGCCTCCTCCCCCTCCCTTGCAGTGATCTGCCCCGCGTGCCGGACACCGAACCCATCGTCGGCCAAGTTCTGCAACCAGTGTGGTGGACCTTTGGCCGGCCGGGCGAACTGTCCCCAATGTGGGCAGGGGATCACTCCCGGCATCGCCTTCTGCGGGAACTGCGGAGCGAAGATCGGCTGATCCGGTCGAGAACCGACCGACCCTCGAAGCTGGGTGATGCCGGGAGGATCGGGTGCTTCGAGCGAGGCATGCGTGAGAGGACTGCCCCTCTCAGTGCTCCGGGGTTCAGCGCAGTTGAAGGGACCATTCTACCCCTTCGTCCGGGCGCTGGAAACGTGCACGGGCTGTGATGCGCGGACCGTCCTCCAGGTCCAGGCTTCGTCGGGAGGGGGCCACCCGGTTCCATAGCATCTGAAAATGGGCGGACGAGGGACCGTGTCCCGCGTGAAACATTCTAACCCACGCCCGGAACATCGCTTTCGCATCGGCTCCGAGGACCCGTAGAGCGACCTCGCGGAGACTGCGTTCGAGGGCCTTCGCAGAGCCCGTCGCGACGGTCTTCATCGGTGCTGGCCAGACGATGAATTGTTGAAGCTGAGCTCTCGTCGTGCCGAGTCGCCCCACTACCCATGCCCGTCTGTTGCGCCGGATGGCAGGATGGACAACGAGACAGCACGCTTGCGAGGAAGGTCCTGTCGAACCAGAGAGTGCCGAGCCAAGCCTCGTTTTCGGAGGGGTCTGCCCCTCACCGTTGACGGGTTCGGTGGGGTCGACGACATCTCACACGGTATCGATGCGAGGGTTGGGGGGTCGATGCGCCGCATGCCTCCAAGCGTACGAGCCGCAGCGCGGTGGGACCGTGTCTATGTGAAGACGATCGAGATCGAGACATCGTGACCGTTTATGGTGAACGTCCCCTGGTGGGGATGCGGTGCTCGAC
>JBAUTP010000176.1:0-3428 GCA_049582265.1 Thermoplasmata archaeon | reverse complement strand
GTTCCCCAAGTCCGACGTACGCCGAAGGGACTACCTCAAGCCGGACGCCGCCATGCGCCTATTGGACGCCGGAGAGAGACGCGGAATCGAGCCTCACTCGATGATCGCCTTCGAAATGCTGATGGGGCTCCGGAGGTGCGAAGTACTTCGCATCCGCACCCTCGACCTCGACTTGGAGCGGAACGCGGACGCGCTCGTTGTGCATGGCTCGCTCAAAGGGCAACAGGGCGAGAAGATTCGCCGGGTTCCTTGGCACGACGAAGTACGCCGAATTGTCCCGGAACTCCTAGCTCACCGGGAATACATCCGGTCGGGCTGGCGAGGACCAGACTCGGGGTTCGTGTACGTCCATCAGAGGGCGCGCGCGCTGCGAGTCCGGTCGAAGTCGTACACAGATCGTGTGTGGATGATTCCGACGTTCGAGGACGCCGGCGTGAAACATCCGGACGGGTTGAACCACGTTCTCCGGCGGACTTTCGGAAGGACCCTGTGGGACAACGGAGTGCCCATCGAGAAGATTGCCTATCTCATGGGACACCCGGACGTTCGAGTGACCTACCGCTACCTCGGAATCGACCAGACAGACGCCCTAGACTCGATGGCTGTGCTGAATCGAGTTCTGCCAGCGTTGAGAGCAACCTAGGCGAGGGAAGGCAAAATGGGCAAATCCTCTATCGGAGCGGTTCGAATCCGCTCGGGGCTACAATTAAAATAATGTGTATGCTTTTACGTCAGTGATGGTCACGGACAGATTGACCTCGATTTCCATCCACTCTTCGACGTTGAGGATGCTCCAGCCGTTCAAGAAGGGGGACATGACCTGGGACGACGTCCTCATCGACTTCATCGAGGAACACGTTCCCGAAGAGTTCGTGAAGGAGATGATCCGGCAGGCGCAAGAGGGCCCGGGAATCCCCTGGCGGCAGGTTGCAGAGGAACGTAAGCGGAGGCGCTAGCGGTTGCCTCAGGTCGAGATGACCCGAGAGGCTCGTATTCAGTACCTGGGCCTCCCCACGGACATCGCGAACCGATTTGACGAGGTCATGGCGTTTCTCGAGATCAATCCCCACCGACTCCCTCCATGGTGTGAAGTGAAATCGATCGGCCGAAAGGGTGGGAGAGAAGTCTTTCGAGCCCGAGTAGGAGCGTACCGTGCGACCTACGTCTTCGACGGAGAAACCATCCGTTTCAACCGGTTCCGGTTCCGAACGAACATCGACTACTCCGCTCTACCGAAGTCCTAGGGGGTGGTCCTGCCAAACCGAAAACGCGTGGGTTTGCGGACCAGGGGCCAAAAACGCCTGCCTCTAGAAGGGTGACGGAGCTGCAAAGTCCATATCCCTGGCGGGCGTTCATCGACCTCCATGGGTACCGAGGAGAACAAGGAGCTGGTCCGCCGTCAGTTTAGACTCCTCAGCGCGGGGGATGTCGAGGGCGCGGCGAATCTTTGGGCATCCGTATCGTCCAACCACGGGAGGGAAACCGACCCCAAGGGCATCTCCCGGATTTATGAGAGCTTGCGCGCGCTGCAGGAGAAGCACACGCTTCATGAGATGATCGCTGAAAGGGATTGGGTCGCGGTCCGGACGACCTGCACCGGCGCTCACACTGAGTCACCGGTGGTACCGGTCAACGGAGGGATGTTCGTGGGCCTCAAACCGACCGGTCGGAGCTACACTATACAGCACATCCACCTGTTCAGAATCGTCGATGGGAAGGTAACCGAACATTGGGCGAATCGCGACGACCTCGGGGCCGCATGACAGATTGGACTGGAACTCAAAGCGTCAACGGGATGAACCATACGACGGGCCGGTTCGCTGGCCTCTGTCCCATCCTATCTTCCTAAAGGTGCAGGGTATGGGGAGTGGCCCTCCGTTACCGCTGAGCCGACCCTTTGCTACGTAGGGGTTTCTGTAACGCACCCCTCGAGACCTCTGAGCGGCCGGGAATCGCTTACTTCCCCCCGTCCGCCTTGCTGCACGCGATGGTCCAGAGCCCCCCAAGGTCGAGCCCCTGGGGTGGTCTTGCCATCGCCGCGGCGTTCGGTCTTCCTGCCGGCGGTGTATCCCTCTTCTCCTGCAATAGCCGGCGAATCCGCTCGGGGCTACATTCCGCGAATCATCGAGCGGGACGCGCTCTCCGACAACGGTCGTTCCTTCAAGCACTCCCGAAGAGGGTCCCTTCCGTGAACGTAGGTAGAGTTCTTTCAATCATCTTCGCACGGTGACTGTTCGGAAGATCGATGAGATGAGTTCGACAAACCTCGGATCCTTCCGTGCCCCCTCGAACATGGGCGACAGTCGGATCCGAGGAGCCTGCAGCGTATGCGCTTTCGCGGCGGCCGTCATGTACTCAAAAAACCGGTCAAGATCGCCGAGCGCGAAGTAGATGAAGCCCGCCAACTGCTGACGCGTATATCCCTCGCTGAAGCTCGCGGTGAGCTTCTCGATACACCGAAGGGCGGTATCTCGATCGCCCCGCAGAGCGGACAGATAGCCCCTGCAGAGTAGGGCGTAGTCACTGTTGGGGGCCAGGCGCTCTAGCTCTCGAACCGCCCCTGTCGCTTGCTCGTAATCTCCTCGAAACATGTAGAGATCGGCCAGCCCGCGATAGCAATCCAAGGGAGACATTTCGGCGTTCTTTTTCCAATGGGCTTCCGCTTCTTCGAATCTGCGGGCGCAGAAGGTGGCAAGTCCGAAGGAGCGAATGGTTTGAGGGGATAAGGGATCTAACCGATGGGCGATCTCGGATTGATGGACATAGGCCTCGAGAATCCCCAGCGCACCCGCGAGGGCCCCGAGCATCAACTGGGCCTGAGCATGGTTCGGATTCAATGCAAGCGCCCGTCGCACCTCCACGTCGAGCCTACCGGCCAGGTCATCGGCCATAAACGACAATTCGGCGAGGAGGGCATGCGCGTCCGCAGAGTCAGGGTCAAGCGCGGTGGCTTTCTCGGCGGCCGCCGTTCCCTTGAGGATGGACTCCATCCACGGCAGGAAGCCTTCGGTGCCGAGCCCGATGTACGCGCGGGCTACACCCACGTACGCGCGGGCATAGGTGGGGTCGAGTTTGATGGCTTTTTCGAAGAAGGAAATCGATTGACGAAGGGAGGACTCTTCCTGCTTCCACATCAGGGCCTGCCCCTGAAGGTAGAGAAGGTAGGCCTCCGTTTCACTCGGTCTCGGAAGTTCCGGAACGAGAGCGGGTGAGATCTTGAGGCTCCCGGGGAGGGATGTCGCGACCTTGTTGGCGATATCGCTCTGGACGGCGAAGATGTCGCTGAGATCATCGTCGTACTTTGCCGTCCAGAGATGCTCTTGTGTCGTGACGTCAATGACCTGCACCGTGACTCGAATTCGATTGGCCGCGCGGCGAACACTTCCTTCGACCACCGTACCGACGCCGATCTCCTTTCCGATCTCAGC
>JBAUTP010000175.1:0-19575 GCA_049582265.1 Thermoplasmata archaeon | reverse complement strand
CCCAATGGAAGGCGCACCCGCGCCTTCCCCAACCCTTTCCCTTTCTTTCTTCCCATCCACAACGGGCGTCAGGCTGACGTATCGCTCCGCTGCTGGAGGCCCGGCTCAGCGCCGTGGTTGGTCCGTTTTCACTCGTCGTCCGTCCGCTTCGCGCGGCGTTTGTTACTTTCGTGCGTCTTGGACGGACGATGCACACGCGGTCTCGGACGGCCCCGGGGCTGGTCCTCGTCGGACCGACCGCCCTTTCGAGAGTACCAGTGCCGTGGGCCTTCGCTCAACGTCTCGGGCTCCTCTTCGTCGTCGTCCGACGAAGCCCATCTACGGATGCGTCGGGGGCCGGGCGACTGGCCTGAGGCCGCTTCGCGGGCCGCCGCCTCCTCGCGGCGACGGCGCTCGTCCTCGACCCCCGCCGAGCGCAGAGCGTAGTGGATCCCGAAGGCGAGGAGAAGAAGAGCAACGATGGTGATGCCCATGTATTCCCAGGATTGCGGCGGAACGTAGTTCGCGTTCCCGTAGAGGAGGAGCTTGAGGCCCCCGAACCAGGGGATCATGCCCCGCGCGACGCCGATGATCCATCCCGACTCAACCAGCGAGGATAGAACAGGCTGGTCCGGGCTGCCCATCCCATGGAAGACGTTGTTATCGCCCATCGTGAGCAAGCCGGACTGGGTTCCTAGGCTTCCCAGGCTTACCGTCACGTTGGCCGACAGCCACCCCACTCGGTAGAGCGATAGCGTGCCGGAGACCTGCTCGGTCGCGCTGGTAAGACACCCGGTCGGGGTCTGGACCGCGTAGTCGGCGTTGGGGGCGCTTCCGCAGGGTAATCCGACCAAGTCGGGAAGGCTGTACGTGCTGTCGGAGTTGAAGACGACGTACAACAGCGCTCGATGGATGATGGGTGTGCCCTGGGAGATCCCATTGGGATAGTACAGGACGACATCTCCATACTCCCCGTACGTGGAATAGCCTGACCGTAAGCCCTCGTAGTAGGTGGTGATCTCCTGAAACGGGATCCTTTGCGCTAGCACAAGATCCCCCGCATTGATGAGTCCCAGCCGATCCGTGGGCCCATGCTGCATGCTTCCTGACTCGACGACATAGACGGGAGGCCAATTCGAGGTGTACGCCCAGAGCGAGACGAGCAGCAGGATCACGATCGAAAGGGCGACCAAGGGTTCGAAAAAGAGGGAGTCACGAGCCCGATAGAACACGGGTCGCCGTTTCGGTCGGTCCCTGTCCGAGTTCTCCTCCTCTTCGTCCTCATCCTGAACTTCGGCTCCACTCTCGCCCGTACGGGCGCCCCCACGCCAGCGATGCACGGGATGCGCGCCGGATTTCGATGAATGGGCGCGTGGGAGCCGGGGGACCGGTTCCTCATCGCCCAGTCCCTCCTCGTCGTCGTCCGAGTCGTGACGCGGACGGGACATGCGGCCTCTTGGCGCTGGGCGGGCGATTAACCCTTCGTGTCGACCGGAATCACACGAGGGGCCCTCATCTCGATGGCGCCACGAACTACGGCGAGAGCCGCGAGGACGAGCACGAGAAGGAAGAGGTCACCCCCCGGCCAGGCTACTCCTGCGGCTTCGCCCGCCCAGAACACGGCATAGGCGAACAGGAGCGACGTGCCCAACCACTTGAGCGTCGGCACCTTGATCCGGCGAACTTGGTCATGAAGGACCAAGGCAAGCCCGACCAGGAAGGCACCTCCGACGAGGGCTCCCACGAGCGCTGAAAACCCGTAGCCGGCGGCCGCCAGGGCAATCAGCACGACGACCGTCTCGAACGATTCCACGGCACCTACGGTGAATCCCCCCGCGAACTGAAGGGAATGCTCCGACAGGGGTCGAGGGGTGGCCCCCGATGTGCTGGCCCGGGCTCGTCGGTAGGAACGAAGGGTGCTGCGAAGCAAAAAGACTCCGAAGGCAGCGAGCGTGACAGCCGCCGCCCATAGGAGGAGATCGCGTGGAAACGCGACGATCGCTGCGGAGAAGCCGAGTGCCAAGAAGGCGACCACGGCCGTCCCGGCCGTTGCGCCGAGCGCCCCTGTGCGGACGCTCGCGTGATCTCCGCTGAGGGCGAACACCAGCGCGACGACCTCGGTCATCTCGACAATCGTGATGAGAAGGGCGGTCGCGAACGAAGGGAGGTCGAGCGCAAGCACGCGTAGGTTACCTGGTAGGACCTAAAACGGCGGCGCCGTCGATTCAGGCGCCTACGGGCTCGCGCCGGGGTCAGTCCCGCTCATCCGGTGGAAGCAGGTTCGGGATCCCGTCCTCGATGGGATAGACGGTAGCACATTTCGTGCACGTCAGGGTGCCGGCCACGATCTCCCCTGCCTCCTCCCGAATGGCGACCAAGCGAAGATCGCTACGGCACATGGGACAGCAAAGGATGTCCATGAGGTCCGCCTTCATTTTGCGGCTCCTTCCACGATCCCGTACCCGATCAAGCGCCACGCGTTGAACTTTCGGCTGATCGCGACACGGCTCCCGGGGAAAACGGTTACGGCCCGACCGAGGTTGAGCTCCACCTCGTCCCCCCGGGCGCTCGTGACCTTTCCGGGCGCCACCGTCGTTCCTACGGTGACCGACAGGATCTCGCTGGTACGAATCTTTTCCACCTTCATCTCACGCTGGGTACCGAGGACCCGGTCGAGGAGCGTCGCTTTGAGGCGGATCTTCTGCGTCACCGGGGGAAGTGTTCCTGCCGTCCCGATCAGGCGACCCGTGAGCCCGTCGCTCTTGGTGAGGGCCGGGTCGAGGGTCGTCCCCACGGCAGCAAGCCCCCCCGGGTGAAGAACGTCAAGCTCCCGTCCGCCGGAGACGAGCGAGGCGACCTTCGTGTGAAGGGCCTCCGCTCTCCCTTCCGTCAGGCTCGCAATCCCGGGACGGATCTCGATCTCCTCCCCGACGTGGAGCTGTCCCTGGATCAAGGACCCGCCTAGAACGCCACCGCGAAGTTCGGCGGGCCGTGTGCCGGGGCGGTTGACGTCGAAGGATCGCGCGACGTACATGAGCGGCGGCTTCTTTTCATCCCGACGCGGAGTGGGGATCGTTTCTTCGATAGCCCCGATGAGAGCATCGATGTTGACCCGATGGTTCGCGGAGATGGGAACGATGGGCGCAGACTCGATCGGAGAACCCTTCAAGAACGTCTCGATCTCCTGATAGTTCTGAATCGCCCGCTCCGACGAGACCAGGTCGATCTTGTTTTGGACGACGACGACCTTCTTGACGCCGATGATATCGAGCGCGTAGAGATGCTCCCGTGTCTGGGGTTGGGGAACCGGTTCGTTCGCCGCGACCAGCAGAAGGGCGCCGTCCATGATCGCCGCCCCGCTCAGCATCGTGGCCATCAGGGTCTCGTGACCCGGCGCATCCACGAAAGATACCGCGCGCAGGAACTCGGCCTCACCCCCTCCGTCGGGGCACTTCGGGTCGACGGTGAACCCCGAGGGCGGAGGAAGGTCGGGGCACTTGTAGAACACGGCGTCCGCATACCCGAGCTTGATGGAGATCCCGCGGCGGAGCTCTTCCGAGTGCCGGTCCGTCCACTCACCGGTCAGCGCCTGGGTCAGGGTTGTCTTGCCGTGGTCAACGTGGCCGACCAGACCGATGTTGACCTCGGGCTGACGGAGCGCCTTCATTGTGTCGCGAGCAGCTCTCCGAGGGGCTTTGACCCCTTCTGCTCCACGACGAGGTTGATCTGAACCGTGTCTTCGCTTATCGCGCTCCCGCGGAAGGTGCGCCGACGACGCATGCCGGCTCGAGGGGCGTCAAAACCGAACCCCTTCCCCACGAAGATGCGGGTTTGACGGGCGCCCGGGATCTCCGGTCGGAGAGCGAAGCCACTCCGATCGGTTCCTCCAGCGATCCGCAACGTGTAGCCGGTCAACCCCAGGAGCTCTCCGCCGATCGATTCCCCGATCCGTTTTCCGAGGAAACCGGCGGACTGGGGGTCCCCGACGGTTCGGGGATAGGATTTGGCGGCTTCCGAGATGACGAGCTTGAACTCGACCATTGTGTGTGAGAGGTGGGCGCGCCAGCTTCAATCGGTTTAAATAGCTAGCGGAACCGTGAATCACCGGCGGTAGGCACTCGTGGCATTCGATACCGCCGATATCGTACGCCTCGGAGAGGCTGCGATCGTCGTCGTAGGCATGAGCTATGCCGCGGTCACGGACGTTCGGACGCGCGAAGCGCCGGATGCGCTGTGGCTGGTGCTCGCGTCGATCGCGACGTTCGCGGGTCTCGCACTGGCCTTTCTCGAGGGTCCCTTGGCCATCTTTTTGTGGGTCGCGGTTTCGGCGCTCGTCTTGGAACATTTGCTTCCGTGGGACGAGGCGCTGGAGCGCAGGTCCGAACTCCCGATTTGGATTGTGGAAGTCGTGGCGTATGCGGCCGTCGGTCTCGTGATCTTCGCCATCGGATATTCGCAAGACTGGGGCGCCCAGCCCGGCTTTGTTCCCGCGGCGGGAGTGTTTGTGACCGTCCTCTTCGCGCGAGGGCTGTTCGAGGCTCGGGTACTCTACGGAGGCGCGGACGCGAAAGCGTTGATGGCGCTCGGGCTTCTCCTTCCCTTTTGGACGATGACCCTCGTGCCATTGCCGACGATGGCCGGGATCGTCACGGGCATCGTTCCGTTCGCCGTCACGGCGCTTCTCAATGCGGCGCTGCTCGCGGTCGCGGTACCCGTCTATCTCGGACTTCGGAACGCGTTCCGTAGAGAATTCGAATTCCCACGGGCGTTGGCCAGCTACCGAATACCGGTGGAGGAACTTCCCCATCGATTCGTCTGGCTCCGCGACGCCACGCTCGGCGTCTCCCCCGACGAGGAGGACGTGGAGACGTCGGACGAAGACCAGGCCCTCCGGACGCGACAGATGATCGAACTCAAGTCGCGGGGCATGGAGCGAGTGTGGGTGACGCCGCAGCTTCCGTTCTTGTTGGGCATCGCTCTCGGCGCGATCACCGCCCTCGTCGCCGGTAATCTCCTCTTCGACCTATTGGTTCTTCTCTGAGAGCCTGAGCGAACGCGGCAAAGCTTTTGGGGATACCCCGCTCCTCTCATCCTCGCCGATGCCGCGAGTTGCCAAGCCAACTCCGATTCGCGTGCTGATTGCCAAGCCGGGCCTGGATGGTCATGACCGGGGGGCCAAGGTCGTCGCCCGCGCGCTGCGCGATGCCGGAATGGAAGTGATCTATGCGGGCCTTCGGCAAACGCCGGAGGAGATCGTTCAATCCGCCGTGGAGGAGGACGTCGACCTCATCGGCCTCTCCATCCTTTCGGGCGCCCATATGGCGCTCTTTCCCCGCGTGCTCAAGCTCCTTCACGCCCGAAAGGCGGACGAGATCCCCGTCTTCGCCGGGGGCATCATCCCGGACGAGGACGCGCGCCGTTTGAAACGGCTGGGCGTGCGGGCGGTCTTTGGCCCGGGCACCTCGCTCGAGGAGATCATATCGACCGCCCGAACCATCGCCCGTCACCGGGCATGACGACTGCTCGGCGGGTGCCGCCGGGTGTTCGAGGGGCGCTCGCGAGGGACCCTCGGTCGCTCGCTCAACTGATCACCGGGATCGAGGTGGGTGACCCCTCCGTCCAACCGGTCCTTAAGGCTCTCTACCCCAAGACCGGTCACGCCCGGCTGGTGGGGATTACCGGCCCGCTCGGCGTGGGGAAATCGTCCCTCATCAATGCGCTCCTTCGACGGCTTCGCGAAGCGGGAACGAGCGTCGGCATCGTTGCGGTGGACCCGTCCAGTCCGTTCTCGGGGGGGTCGGTCCTCGGCGACCGGATCCGACTGGAACGGCGACCCGAGGATCGCGGGGTGTTCATCCGATCGATGGCGAGCCGGGGCCACGCGGGCGGGGTCGCTGCCACTACGCGGGAGGTAACTCGTCTCCTCGATGCCGTCGGGTTCGACGTCATTCTCATCGAGACCGTCGGGAGCGGCCAGGTGGACATCGAGATCCGGGATGTGGCCACGACCAACGTGGTCGTGCTCGTGCCGCACTTGGGAGATGAGGTTCAGACCTTGAAGGCCGGGCTGTTTGAGATCGCGGATGTGTTCTGCCTCAACAAAGCGGACCTGCCGGGGGTGGAAGGCGCTACGCGAGACCTCGCCGAGCTGGTCGGACTCGGGGCATCCGCGAGCGGGTGGCGTCCTCCCATCGTCGCGACGTCGACCGAGACCGATGCGGGGATCGAGGATCTCTGGAAGGCCGTGGAGGCGCATGAAGCGTTCTTGGATTCCTCGGGACTACGTTCCGCGACGGACCGGGATCGAGCCGCGCGCGAAATTGAAGCGCTGGTGCGCGACCGGGTCGGTAGCGAAGTGCAAGACCACTTGCTTCGAAGTCCTTCGGCGGCACGGCTCTTGGACCGGGTCGTGGCGCGCGAGATCGACCCCAGGGCCGCCGCCAGTCAGCTCTACCGTGAGCTACGCCCGCGCGCCTGAGACGGTGCGATGGACGCGGAACAGATCGCTCTCCTCCTGGTCATCGTCGCCGCCGCGGTGGGGATCTACTTTTTTTTCGGCTCCTTCGCGCTCGGCGCCGGATACCAGCCCACTCCACGTCGGGTCGTCGACCGTATGCTTACGTCGGCGGGGGTAGGCCCCCGCGACACGGTCTTCGACCTCGGAGCGGGAACCGGCGCGATCGTCTTCGCGGCCGCGCGACGCTACGGAGCGTCCGTCGTGGGCGTCGAGGCCGAACCGTTCCGGGTCCTCGTCCTACGATTACGTAGAAGGTTCGGAGGCCCGAGGGACCGTGTTGAGATCCGACGCATGAATATTTTCGCCGTGGACCTACGTCCCGCTACCGTGGTCGCGGTCTTTCTCTGGCCGGGGGCGATGGCCCGCCTCCAGCCACTCTTCGAGGAACAGCTTCGGCCGGGGAGCAGGGTCGTGAGCCATTGGCACCGGGTACCGGGCTGGGAGGTGGAACTCTTCGACGTCGCGACCCAAGTGTATCTCTATCGTTGGCCCGAGGCGCAGCGTTCGCAACGCCCGGCTACGGGTGGTAGATGAACCAGAAGGCCATCATGACCGCCACGATCAAAGCGATCACGACAAGACCCCCGAGCCAACCTCGCAGGTCGGCACTTTGCGAACCGGTCGCGGCGTTTTGCATGCCCCGGGGACTCGGTTCGAACTTTATCTCAGCGGTGTTAGGACCCAACGATGTGGTGGGGGATCAAGGGGGATGACCCCCCGGGATCGAGCCACCAAAGCCGCCGTGAATGCCGATCACGAACACGAGTATCCCCACGGCAATCCCTACGGCGAAGAGGATGATCGCGAAGGTTCTCGCCATCGTTGGCCCCGCTCGATGAGCCATCGACTCGCCTGGGATTCTTCTACCTACGGTACCAACTTCTCCCATGCTGGAGGGATCCCCCGGCGCGCCCGCAGTCTCTAAGTCCCCACTAGGACCTAACCTCGCTGACGTGCCAGAGATTCCGGGAGGTCAGGAGGCACCGGCCTCCCCCGACGTCGAGTGGAGGGAACTCGTCGATCGAGTCGAGCACTTCGGTCTCAGTGAGCGGGAGTCCGTTCTCTACCTGTCGCTGCTTCGTAGGGGGCGAGCCACCGCCCGGGAGCTCGCCGGAGACGTGGGTGTGGATCGAGTCCTCAGCTATCGCCTTCTCGATGCCATGTGCGCCCGAGGCATCGTGGAGATCACCGTCGAGCGTCCCCGGCGATATGCCCCCGTCCCCCCGCTTCAGTTCTTCGAACGGAACCTGGAGGAGCGTAGGCGATCGCTGGCCCACGATGAGCGGATGGCCGCGGAGCTCGCCGTCCGCATCTCACGGATGGCGAGCACCCGGACCGACGAGGCGGCGCGCTTTAGGGTCCTGACGGGTAATCGCGCCGCCTACGGCTATCTCCGCGAGATGATGGGTCGCTCCCGGCACGAGGTGGCCGTCATGACCACCCATCACGCGCTGCGCGATTCGGCCGATCAGGGGCTTCCTGGGGCCGTGCTCGATCTCCTGCGCCGTGGGGGTCGGTTCCGCCTCATTGTAGAAGCCGACCCTCGCGTGCGACCGATGCTGACCCGCTACCTCTCCGCCCTCACAAAGTTCCCGCACGGAGAGGTCCGCTACTTGGCTCCGCAGAGCGCTCGCCTAACGATCGTGGACCACGATGAAGCTCTTGTCTTCCTCGTACCGGAGGCGCGGCCCCGAGGTATCGATCAGGTGGCCATGTGGACCAATACTTCGGAGTTCGTGGAAGGACAGCTCCATCAATTCAATGTAATCTGGGAGGTCGCGGGCCGGTCCATGGAACCCCCCCGAGCACCCCGCCCTCGCCGGGGACGGCGTCCAGCCTCCTCACCCATGGCGCGGAAGGTTTAATTCGGACGACAACGCCCGGCCATCTATGGCCTGGAGCGCCGGTCAACGCTACGCGGCCGAGTTTCTGGGGACGTTCGCCCTCCTGGCCATCGGCGGCGGATCGGCCGTTTTCAGTCTCTCGGCCACGACGGGGTTCGACCCCGATGCGCGCGTGGTCGTGGTGTCGCTTGCCTTCGGGCTCGTGATCGTCGCGATGGCCTACATCTTCGGGGACATCTCGGGAGGTCACTTCAATCCCGCCGTGACGGTCTCGATGGGGATCTCGGGGCGAATGCCCGCGAGGGACGTCGTCCCGTACTTGCTTGCCCAGGTCGCGGGGGGCATCGTGGGGATATCGGTCGTCTGGGGCATCGCGTGGGGATCGTCGGCTCAAACGACGATCGCGCAAGCCTCTTCGTTGGGCTCCCAGTGCTACGCCGGGATGGGCGCACCCCCAGGCTGCGCCTACGGATTGGGGTCCGTCTTTCTCATCGAGCTCGTCCTCACGTTCTTGTTCGTGCTGGTGATCCAGATCGTCACTCGATCGCAGAGCCAAGCGACCCGGGACCTGGCCCCCTTCGTCATCGGGTTCACGCTGCTCATCGCGAACCTGGTCGCCATCCCCGTGGATGGCGCGTCGATCAACCCGGCTCGGAGCTTCTCTCCCGCTCTCCTTTCCGTGATGTGGCCCGGGTCGCGGTGGGCGATCGAAGAGTCATGGCTGTTCTGGGTTGCCCCCATCCTGGGGGGTGTGCTGGCCGCGATCGTCGAGCGACTCTTCCGTCCGACTCCAGAGAAAGCCGGTTAGGCTTCGCTCGTAGATTCGGGCGCCGCCGACTCGGTCTCGGGAGACGCCTTCGAGTCGCCTCGCGTCTTCGCAGGCTCGACGGCCGTCTCGTGTTTCCCCTTCTCCCCGGACTTGGCCTTCTCGGCGGCCCTTTCCTTCGCCGGGGTCACGTACTCTTCGATGACCTCAATGGAGGTCGGCTTCAGATGGGTTCTCAGCTGCTCGACCAGACGCGGCTTGGCCGCAAGCCAGGCGACGTCGAATTTGGAGCGGTCGGGGACCTTGAGACGGATGCGGTTCTGTTGGATCTCCACGCCGAACTCTTTCCCGCGTCCGTAGCCAAGCTCGATGATGGCGCGAACCTTGTCGGCCGGCTCCGTCACCAGTGCAAGGACCTTGAACTTTCCCTTGACCTTGCGCCCGGCGTACGCCGGATTGAAATCGACGCGAACCCGGGCCGCGGTCAGGCTCACGACACGACCACGGCGACCTCGGATCGTGAGGATCGTTCCGATGTCGAGTTCGGCATCGTTCTTGCGCATCTCGGGCAGCCGCTCGATCTCATGCATCGAGAACAGTTCGATCAACTTCGGGTCCTTTTCCCCGAAGGCGTCGGCCGGAGCGAACTCCTGCTCCTTTTCCTCGCCGACCGGCAAGGTAGCCAGGAAACTCTCGATCGCCGCGGGGAAGTAATCGCTGCCGATCACGTGGGCGCGCGGCCCGAAGGTGTGCCCTTCCGGGGTCTTGACCTCGGCCGACTGGGCCACTTCTTCACGCGTGGTATCGACGAGTTCAACGCGTCCTGCACCCTCGGCCCAGAGTTCGTACTCCAGTTCAACGATCGCTCCGTTGCCCACCGGGACGGGATCGTCGGTCGAGGGGGAAGGCATGGCGGCCGCGAGCCGGGCCGGCCCTTAAAGGTTTCCGCGGGACGCTGTTTTTCGCCTTCGGAGGCGGCAGCTCCTGTCTCCGATATCGCCCGCCCGAGCTGGAGCAAAACCCCCCGTTTCTCGAGGGCTACCGTGGGCTCTACCGGGCGGATAGGTTGGAGGGCGAGGAAACCACGAGGTCGGGCGGGCCGGCTAGGCGTAATTGACGGAGATGAGCTTCACTTCGGTCATCTCCTCCATCGCATAGCGAAGCCCCTCACGGCCGAGGCCGCTCGACTTCACGCCCCCGAACGGGAGCGCATCCCATCGAAGATTCGTGGGGTCATTGATGTGGACCCCGCCCGCCCGAATCCGGCGCGCGACGCGGAACGCTCGTCGAAGGTCGTTTGTGTAGATGGCCGCCTGGAGGCCGTACTCGGTACGATTCGCGATCGCGATCGCCTCTTCCTCGTCACGAACTCTCAGGAGAGGCGAGATGGGTCCGAACGGCTCCATCGTCGCGACCTCCGCATCCGGCGAGACATGGTCGAGGATCGTCGGGGGGAAGAAAAATCCGGGGGCCAGCTCCGCCATCCGACGGCCTCCCGTGAGGAGCTCTGCATCGCGGGATTTCGCGTCGGCGACGAGCTGGTCCATCCGGTCGAGGGCAGCCGGATCAATGAGGGGTCCCACTTGGGTTCCGTCATCGAGTGCGGGGCCGACGCGAAGCGCTCGCGCACGTTCGGCGTACGATTTCGCGAAGGCGTCCGCGACTGACTCGGTCACAATGATGCGCTTAGACGCCGTGCACACCTGGCCGGAGTAACCGAATGCACCTCGTATGGCCGCGGCGGCGGTCGTTTCGATGGGAGCGTCCTCGAGGACGAGGAACGGGTCCATGCCTCCCAGTTCGAGGATAACCCGCTTGGTCTGCCGAGCGGCCCGTTCCGCGATCCCTCGCCCGACCTCGGTGGATCCGGTGAACGTCACCAATCGCGTCGCCGGGTGATCGACCAACGAATTCCCTACCGCACCTCCGGGCCCAGTGACCACGTTGAAGACGCCGGGCGGGATCCCCGCTCGCTCGATTACCCGTCCGAGTCGGAGCGCGGTGAGCGGGGCCGAGCTGGTCGGTTTGGCTACGACGGGGTTGCCGACGGCGAGCGCGGGAGCCACTTTGTGACTGAGCAAGTTGAGGGGAAAGTTGAACGGACTGATCGCCACAACGACTCCGATCGGGTCCCGGACGCTGAACAGGAGCCGCTTCTCGTTGCCCGCCGGGTGAGGGTAGGCGTCCGCCGGAAAACTTTCGCCCGTCAGTTGGCGGATCTCCTCCGCCGCGTAGGTGTACACGCCGACTGCACGGGTCACCTCGACCCGAGCGTCGGAGATCGGCTTTCCGACCTCGCGTGCGATCAGACGGGCGAATGCTTCGCGGTCCGCGTCCAGAAGTTCGGCGATGCGTCGAAGAATGCGAGCCCGTTCATGCCCGGGGGTCGTGCCCCACCGTTCCTCCACGCGAGCTGCTGCATCGACGGCCGCTCGGGCGTCATCCGCGCTCGCGACCGGTGAACGGGCGAACGCGGCCCCGCTCGAGGGGTCGATCACCGGCGCCCATGCGCCCGTCGAGGGTGGGACCCAAGACCCACCGATGAAGAGCTGTTCCGGAGCGGCCAGTTCCGCGTTCTCGTTCATGAGCGCACTTTTCTTCGGTGCACCTCTCTCGAAAGAAACGGTGTGCCCGGAGATCCTCCGTGCGAAGTGGTCGGACTAGAAAGGGTTAGCGTCTCGAGGTTCGAAGGGCCATTTCGTTCCGGGCGATGACGGACCCGGAACGTCAACGTTGCGGCGATCTAGAGTCTTTTTCGGCCACCCAGCCACGCTCTCCCAGCCCCCCACATCGTTGCCCAACGCCGTAGGATCTCGAACGCTTGGAACCGAAGGCCCGGGTACCTCCGGTCCTGGCGGACGCCCTGGAGGGTGAGGACGGCCGCGAGCGCGACGAACGCGATCGCCGAAAGAGCCAGAACAATTTCGGCCGCCAACCGAGTCGAGTTCGGGATCAGCAGGAGGGCCCCCACGACCGCGAGCACGGGAGGTACGATGAAGGGAGCCAGCCGGACTCCCGAGGTTTCCGAGGTTCGCTTGTGTCGACGCCAGACAGCGAAGCCACCTTCGGCATAGCGTGACGCTTTGCGTAGGACCCACCCGAGAGAGACGTCGGAGAAATCGTGGTCGACGCGAGCCTCGGGGAGGTAGACCCCCTTCCACCCAGCGTCCACGGCTCGCAAGGCGAACTCGAGGTCCTCTCCGCCGACCGCGCGTCCCCCGAAGGTCACGAGCGGTCCTAACTCGCGAAACAGCCGCGCTCGCCACATCGAGTTGCCCATCGGGAGGGAATGCGGGTGGGCCCGGACACTGACATCGTAGAAACGTTGCAGGTACCCGTCGTAGAACCGAGCTCCCGCGCGCCGAAGAGAGCCGAGTTCGGCGGGTGTGGGACCCCCCGCGAACCCGACCTTCGGGTCGGCGAACACCGTGAGAAGCGTTCGAAGCCATCCCGGTGGAGCGACCTCGTCCGCGTCCAGGAAGGCGATGAACTCTCCTTGAACCGCCGTGAGCGCTCGATTGCGACTCTCGGCGACATTGCCCGGGGCTAGCAGATAGCGAACCCGAGGGTCTCGCGAGCGGAAAGCCGCAACGATGTCTCGCACCCGCGACGAGCCGCCCCCGTCATCCACCCAGATCTCGTCAGGGAGCCGGTCCTGTGAAAGTAGACTTTCCAGCGTTCGCGCGACCCGAGGGTCCTCGAGGACGGTGAGGACGATGCTGACGCGCCCCGGAACGATGGGAGGAAGCCCCTCCGTGGCGCTCATTCCTTGGCGTGAACGCCACGGTCGTGAGCGATCTCCTCTACCGTCAATTGGACCGCTTCCGCGGAGGAGGATCGGGGTTGCCACCCCAGCGCCACGATGCGATCCGTGGCCAAGAGCTGCTTCGGAATGTCACCCACCCAGCCGCGGTCGCCCCCGGCATACTCGATTCGAGCCCGGCCTCCATGGACCCGCACGACGCTCTCCGCGATCTCGCGAACGCTCGTCTGGTCGCGCGTCCCCAGGTTGAAAATGTTGACACGGGCGGTCGCTTTCTCAGCGGCGAGCATCATGGCCGAAACGCAGTCCTCGGTCCGAAGGTAGCTCTTCGCCTGGAACCCGTCCCCTAGCACCTCGAGCCGTGCGGGGTCGTTCGCCAACTTCTCAAAGAAGTCGACGATGACACCGTGCGTCATGGTCCTCCCGATGACATTCGCGAACCGAAAGATATGCCCCCGGATACCGTAGGAGTAACAGAAGGAGCTTAGCAGGGCCTCGGCGGCGAGCTTGCTTCCCCCATAGATGGACTCAGGACAGAGCGGTCCGTAGTCCTCCGGCGTGGGAAAGCGGTCCGGGAGCCCGTAGACCACGCTCGACGACGAGAAGAGGACCTGAGGAACATCCCATCGTCGTGCCGCTTCGAGCACATTGAACATGCCGAGAACGCCCACCTCGAGGTCGATCCGGGGCCTCCGGGTCCCTAGTCGGATATCCGGGTTAGCGGCCAGATGCCAGACCGCCGTTGCCCCCCGAACGGCGGAAAGGACCGGAAGGGGCCGGCGGACGTCGGCACGACGGAGGCGAACGTGGGGCATCCTCCGCCAACGGTTTCGTACGTGGGGGATGGGTGATGAAAGGTTATCGACGACCCGGACCGAGTTCCCGCGTCGCGCCAGTTCTTCGGTCAGCGCGGACCCGATGGCCCCAGCCCCCCCGGTAACGACGACCAGGGGGCGGGTGCCTCTTCGGGGCATCGGTAGGAGGCATCCCACCGTGGGAAGCATATATATCTGCAGGGTCGCCTAAACTTTTACCGCCGAGGTCCGGCAAGCGTCAGCCATGCGGACGTACGTGCGGATGATCTTTCATTCTGAGGGCGCGAGCCCATCGGCTGTCGTGAAAGTCATGCGGGACATGGGGTTCGAGGAGTCCATGGGTATGCACGACTTCGTCTACAAGTGGAAGGACAAGGCCACGTTGGACGATGTCATCCAACTGGTCAGTTCCATGCACGTCAAGATCAAAGGGCTCAACGTGAACTACGAGATAACGACCATATCGTAGCGGGCCCGGTTCGTGATCTGGCATGGAGAAAGATGGCCCTTCCCTCCTGGAACGTTCGCTCTTGCTTCACCTGCTGGACCATCGCGGTCACCAGGTCCGGTTCGAGGCCGACCAGTGGACCACGGAGTTCGGGATCCTCCGTGCCTTCGCCCATGAAGACCCTGGCATGGTCAAGAACGCCATCCGGGGGCTCGAGATGTCCCGTCGGATCTATCGACGGATGCAGTACGTCATCGGTTACAGTGAACCCAAGCTCGTTTTTTCCCTGACCCCGAGTGGTCATCGGCTGGCACTCGAACTGAAGCGGGAGAACCCACCCGCGGATGCCGCTCCGCCCGCCGAACGCCCTGAACTGCTCTCCGAGGGCGACTTCGCACCGGGGGCCAGTGGGGCGGACAGTGGCGGAGCGCCATTGTGAAGGCTCTCCCCACGCTCGAAGGACTTCATCTACGGCTTCGGCCCCCCGGCGCTGCCGACCTACCCACGTTGTTCTCGTGGTACAACGACCCCGAAACGGTCGCACCGTTCGACCGGTTCTCCCTCGATACGTTCGACGAGTTCGAACGACAGATCCATGCCGCCCCCGACGATGCGCAATCGCTCGCCCCGCGGTTCGTCGTGGAGCTCAAGTCCGACGGCCGCATTTTGGGGTTCGTTGGTCATTATCGCTCGCATCCGGTGCTCGAACTCACCGATGTCTGGTACGTGCTCGGGGTCGCGACGGAGCGCGGGAAAGGCTACGGGTCCGAAGCCGTCGGGCTCCTCGTGGACTATCTCTTCCACACGTTCGACCTTGCCCGCGTTGGAGCGACGTGCGACGTCGAGAACACGGCGTCCTACAAGCTCTTGGAGCGACTCGAGTTCCGTCGGGAAGGCACGCTGCGTTCCGCGCTCTTCCATCACAGTGTCTGGCACGACGTCGCCGTCTATGGGGTCACGCGGGCGGAGTGGGCGGAGAAGACCCGGAAAGCGTGAACCTCACCCGACGGGCGTTGCCCGTGGGCGGAGTCGGCTCAAAGTGGATCTCTCCGATCTCGCCCGTGGTCCGGACGTGCGTGCCTCCGCACGGGCACGTGTCGATCCCCTCGATGAGGATGACCCGCACGGGATCCACCAGGGGAGGCAAAGGTACCAGCCCCGAGCGGCCCGAGGGACTTTGGTCGAAAGCGGAGCGAGCGACCTCGCGTACCTCCACCCCCCGAGCGGGCCGAAGATAGACCTCTACGTCCCGGGCGAGGTCCACGAAGTCCGCTGAACCGGTCCACGGGCGTTCGAGGTCAAGATACGCACCTCGGTCGTTGATCGCCGCGCGCTCGGTCCGAATTCCGGTCTTCGCAAACACGACGGCGCTCACCAAGTGCTGGGCCGTGTGCGCTCGCATGTGACGGTGCCGGCGTTCCCAGTCGATCTCTCCCCGAAGCTCCTCGCCGACATGCCAGGGCGATTCCTGAAACGCGTTCGTCCGCCCGAGCCGATGGACAACCGAAGCGCCGCTCTTCACCACCTCACGAACCGTGCGCGCCTGCCCGTCGGCCCCTACCAAGACTCCAAGATCGCATGGCTGGCCCCCTCCGGTGGGGTAGAAGAACGTCCGGTTCAGGACCACGCCCCCGGGGGGAAGGCTAACGATGCGGGCCTGGAAAACGCGCTCGTACGCGGCGTCGATGGGCATGAGATACGCTAGTTCCGTCATGCTCGACGCCGGGGCTCCCGACGAAGCTGGCATAACCTATTTAGCGGGGACCCGTGTGGCGCGCCGAGAGGTCATGAATGTTTAAGGCCCGCATTCGAATGGAGGTCCTCCGCGAGTTGGTCGAGGTCGTCTCGACGCTCGTTTCGGAGGTAAAGTTCACGGTCTCGAAGGATGGGATCGACGTCAAGGCCGTTGACCCTTCGCACGTCGCGATGCTGGTTCTGAAGCTCGACAAATCCGCGTTCGAGGAGTTCACCGGGGAGCCCACCGAGCTCGGCATTGACGTCGAGAAACTGAAGGAGGTGTTGCGGTTGTCAAAGCCTGGCGAATTCCTCGACCTCCAGTTCGACGGCGGCAAGAACCGGCTCGTGATCAAAGCGGGCAAAGTGACGCGTCATATGTCCATCGTCGACCCC
The DNA here is from genome assembly GCA_049582265.1 of Thermoplasmata archaeon. Taxonomy (GTDB): domain Archaea; phylum Thermoplasmatota; class Thermoplasmata; order Lutacidiplasmatales; family UBA184; genus Lutacidiplasma. The sequence continues at coordinate 3,313 of JBAUTP010000175.1, read as the reverse complement.
GCCGGCATCACGGACCCCAAGGTGCCTAATGTGAGCCCACCGGGCGTCGCCGTGGTCAAGATGGACGAGCTCCGCCAGGGGATCCGTGGAAGTGAGAGCATCTCGGACCACGTCACCCTCACGCTCGAACCGGATGGGTTCAGCATGCACAGCGAGGGGGAGACCGACCGCGTTGACATGCACCTTCCGAAGGAGGGGCTCGGGCGATTGGACGTCAAGGATACGGTGAAGAGCATGTACCCCCTCGATTTCTTCTCGAGCATGGTGAAGTCCATCACGACCGCCGACGAGGTCACGCTCCACGTGGGGAACGAGTATCCCCTCAAGATCGAGTTCCCGATGGCGGGCGGCAAGGGCGAGGGACGATTCCTCCTGGCCCCGCGCGTCGAAGAGGACTGAAGTCAGGGTACCTTCGCCAGCTATCCCTATAAACGCCCCTCCGCTCGCTCGCCCGTGGAACCTTCACCTCGTCCTCGCGTGGCCATACTGGGGGCCGTCCGGACGCCCATCGGCAAGTACGGCGGGGCGCTCAAGGCGACGCCGGCGACGGAGCTCGGACGGATCGCGATCTCGGCTGCCCTCCTCCGAGCCGGGTTGGCGACCGAGGACGTCCCCGAGGTCTACATGGGCCATTGCATCCAAGCCGGCACGGGCCAGAACCCGGCACGGCAGGCCGCGCGGGGTGCCGGGATTCCCGATCACGCGGGAGCCGCGACCATCAACATGGTGTGCGGGTCCGGCCTCAAAGCCGTGATGATCGGCGTAGCTGCGATCCGGTCCGGTACCTTTCCCCTCGTTGTCGCGGGGGGAATGGAGAGCATGTCGAGCGCCCCCTACTTGGTCCCGAGTAAGGCACGTTGGGGGCTTCGGGCGGGGAACTACGCCCTCGAGGATGCGGTTCTTCGTGACGCGCTCCTCGATGCCTACGACGAGCACGAACATATGGGGTTCACCGGGGAGCGTATCGCTCGGAAGTTCCGGTTATCGCGCGAGGAGGTGGACGCCTTCGCTCTTCGTAGTCACCAGCGAGCGTCCGCGGCGCGGACGGACGGACGTTTCAACGAGGAGATCGTGCCGGTCCCACCCGACCCCGTATCTCGGGGACCCGGGCTCCCAACGGACGAGGGTCCTCGGGCGGACACGACCCCCGAGCGGCTCGCACGGCTCATCCCCTCCTTCCTCCCCAGCGGGCTCGTGACGGCGGGGAACTCGTCTCAGTTATCCGACGGGGCGGCGGCCCTCATCCTCGCGAGCGAGGAGGAAGTCCACCGTCGCGAGCTCCGTCCTCTTGCGTGGGTGCACAGCGGAGAGGTGGGCGGCGTGTCCCCTGCCGAGGTGATGGAAGCCCCGTTGGAAACGGTGCGTCGGCACCTCACCCGCGTGGGCCTGCGGGCCGCTGACATCGACCGATGGGAGCAGAACGAGGCGTTCGCGTCCGAGGCCCGGGCCTTCCAACGCACCTTCGAGATCCCCGACGAACGCTACAACGTCCTGGGCGGGGCGGTGGCCTTGGGGCACCCCATTGGGGCGTCCGGAGCGAGGATCGTGGTGACCCTCGTTCATGAGATGCGGCGCAGCTCGAGCCGGCTCGGGATAGCTGCCCTTTGCATGGGGGGCGGGAACGGTCTCAGCCTGCTCGTCGAACGGGCCGACGCGTGACGGGTGGGTGGGAGGGCGACGACTGCCCCACACCGTTCAAGAGGTGCAGCCCGGTCAGTCGCTCGAGCGCCCCGTAGGCCGCCGCGACCTCGCGACGGGAAGCCGCGAAGCGGGGCCGACCCTTGCTGCGGAGCCAATTCGCCCACCGAAGGAGCCGTTCCATCACTCGGTCGATACCTAGGTCGTTTCCGATATCCTCGGTCGCCCCCGCAACCAGGGCGTGGAGCGGGGCGATCGGGAGCTGGCCCGAGCTCCCCCGAGGCGCGCTCGCTTGCGTGGCGTGTTGGATCTCGGCGACCTGTTCGGCGGCGCGGGCCACCTCGTCGTCCTTCCATTCGAGGCGTGTGTGGTACGGTCGGCTCATCAGGTAGAAGCGGAGGGCGTCGGCTCCGTAGGTGCGTAGCGCGCTCCTCAGCGAAACGAGCTCTCCCGTACTCTTCGCCATCTTGTTCCGGTTCAGCGTGACGAACGCCGTATGCAAGAAACGCCGAGCAAAAAGGCGGTTCTCGAGCGTGAGCGCGATCTCGTTCTCCGCGTAGTGGTGGGGATAGATGAGGTCCATCCCACCCCCATGGAGGTCGACCGGCAATCCGAGGTAGCGCTCGGCCATGGTGTAACACTCCAAATGCCACCCGGGCATCCCGGGACCCCAGGGGCTCGGCCACGACGGCGCGGGTGGCTCCTGCCGTTTCCAGACCATGAAATCCCGCTCGAAGACGTCCCGGACAGGGGCCGCTCCCCCCGGCTCCGGCACGGCGTGATCGGCGAGCTCTCGACCCACGGGGAAGTTCCGGGAATCCGCACGGGGACTCGGGACATAGTACCATTCATCTCCCTCCCGTCGGACGCGGCCCATCCGTTCCAGCCGACGAACGACCTCGATCATGGGTCCCACGAAGCTGCTCGCCCGCGGAGTGACGTGAGGCCGAAGGACGCACAGTCGTTCGAGGTCGTCGAGGAATCGAGTCTCTTCGGCCCGCGCGAGCAGCTGCCACGAGATGCCGAGTTCCATCGCTCGGTTGGTGATCTTGTCCGCGAAGTCCGTGATATTCATCACATGCCGCGTGGCCCGGCCCTCCTCGCGCAGATACCGGCGAACGATGTCGAAGTAGAGGTAGGTCCGGGCATGGCCCACATGCGCGAGAGCGTACACGTCGGGCCCGCAAACGTAGAGGCGCACCGGTCCGCCCGTGGGGGGTTCCACCCGCCCGACCCGCTCCGACAGCGTGTCCCGAACCCGTAACGGCATGAACGCCGAGGGTCGGCGGCCAATCGACCTTAACGATTGTGCTATCGCCGCAGGGGTCCCCTCACGTTCGGGACGAACCGGGGGTCACGGACGGCCCATCCCCGCTAGGGAAGTGCCCGGCAGCGACTCTTAAGGGTCGTCGGGTGCTGCATCCTCGACGGCGCCCATGGAGACGCTCTATCTGTTGGTCGAGATCGAGGTCGGCCGGCTCGACGATGTCATCCGACGACTCAAAGCGATCCCCGATGTCGTCGAGGTCGAGGCCGTGACGGGGCCCTTTGACCTCATCGTGAAGGTCCAGGGCCGTCACATCAACGAGGCGCTCGATACCGTCGTCACGAAGATCCGTCGCGTCCCGGGGATCAAGGGAACGGAAACGCTCGTGACGATGGGCGGCATCTAGAC
>JBAUTP010000174.1:0-4034 GCA_049582265.1 Thermoplasmata archaeon | reverse complement strand
CGGACCCGGTGGCTCGGTACGGCTGTGTGGTCGCCACGAACCGACCCGTCGAAGGAGATGTGCCAGGGGCCCTCCACGGGGTCTTCGTCGACCTTCTCGCCGCACCCGAGATAGTGCCGGACGCGCGCGCCCACCTGGACCAGCGACCGAAGATCAAGTTGGTGCGCGCCCAGGTACCGCTGCCTCGAACCCCGCGATGGGAACTGCAAGGAGCAACGGGTCGGTTGCTCGTTCAAGATAGCGATCAACGTCAGCTCGCTCCGGAAGACTTCCGCTGCGTGACCACGAGGCCCGCCTCGCCTCAGGAGGCCGGCGCGATGGACTTTGCTTGGCGAGTCGTTCGCCATGCCAAGTCGAATGCCATCGTCCTAACGCAAGGCTCGTGCACGGTCGGCATCGGCTCCGGCGTCACGAGCCGGGTCCAGGCCGTCAAGCTGGCCCTCGGCGTCGCCGGTGGTCGGGCAACGGGTTCCGTGCTCGCCTCGGACGGGTTCTTCCCGTTCCCCGATGGGGTGGAAGCCGCCGGACGAGCCGGGGTGAGCGTCATCATTCAACCCGGAGGGAGCATCCGAGATGCCGAGGTCATCGCCATGGCGGAGAAGTACGGGATCTCGATGTACCTAACGGGCTGGCGCGTCTTCCGCCACTGATGTGTGGCCAACGAACGCAACGATCAAACGAACGAGAAGTAACGTTCCAGGATCGTGCGGAACTCCGTCGTCTGAGCGACGGCTCCCACCTCGCGGCCCTTCTCCTTCCCGCGGTCCACGAAGAGGTAGGTGGGGATCGAGTGGATCCCGAACGACCGGGTCACTCGGTCCGCATCATCGACATTGACCTTCGTGAACTTGATCTGTCCGGCGAGGCTCTCCGAGATCTCCCGCAGGAGTGGCTCGAAGGCCCGGCAGGGTCCGCACCAGTCCGCGTAGAAATCCACGACGACCGGCAACGGAGACCGAATCACCTCGCGCTCGAACGTTTCGTCGGTGACAAGGATCAATCCTCCACGCTCGTTCACAGCTGGCCTCCGCAGTTTGAAATCGATAAGGGATTTGAAGCCTCGCTTTCTCTGGTCGCACGGTTGTGGTGAGAACGGACCCGCCGACGGCCTCGAAGCCCGCGGCCCCCGGCTTCTCCACCACGCTCCTGACGTGGTTCGACCGGGAACAACGACCGCTCCCGTGGCGACAACGGCGTACGCCCTATCGGGTCTGGGTTGCCGAGGTGCTGCTCCAACAGACCCGGGTGGCCCAAGCCGAGAGGTATTTTCGGCGATTCATGGCACGTTTCCCAACTCTCTCCGCGTTGGCGGCGGCCCGCCAATCCAGCGTACTCAAGGTCTGGGAAGGGGCAGGCTACTATGGACGGGCCCGACGCCTTTGGAGCGCGGCTCGCATCGTAACGCGAACGCAGGGAGGCAAACTGCCCTCGGAGGTCTCTGCGCTCGAAGAACTCCCGGGTTTCGGTCCGTACATCGCGCGCGCGGTGGCGGCTGTGGCCTTTCGTCGTCCGGTCTATCCCTTCGAAGCCAACGGCGCGCGTGTGGCGGCCCGGCTCACGGGAGAGATGGAGCGCGTTACCGACCTACGCGTACGTCGTCGGCTCGAGGCGTGGTTGACCCGGGAAATGCCCCGACCTCGGCCAGGCGACTTCGCCGAGGCGATCATGGAACTGGGGGAGACTGTCTGCCGACCTCGATCGCCACGGTGTGAAGAGTGTCCGGTGGCGCCGTTCTGCGTAGCTCGACAAACCCTTCCCGAGCCCGGGGTGATCCCGATGCGGGGACCGAAACGGACCGTCCCGCACGTCCGGGGCTCGGTGGTCGCCTTGCGCGCCGGACCGCGCTGGCTCGTTCATCGCCGTTCGAAAAAGTCCTTATTGGGAGGCCTATGGGAGTTTCCCGGCGGGAAGATCGAGACGGGCGAATCTCCCTTAGGCGCCGCGGTCCGAGAGCTCCGAGAGGAGACCGGGCTGGAGGCCCCCCAACTTCGGTCGTTCGGCGTTCTCCACCACGCCTACAGCCACTTTGCCGTCGACCTCCATCTCTTCCAAGGATCCGTCGCTCGGGCCCGGGGGATTCGCGGTCATGGGAAGGATTTTCGATGGGTCACGGCCGCCGAGTTCAACCGACTCCCTCGGCCCATGGCTACGATTCGGGCCGCCCAGCGGGTCGGTCTTTGCCCAACGGGCCCTCCTCGGTCGCAGCCCCCGGCGTAGGCTGACCGGGCCCGACAACGGATGCCGCCGGGGTCCGCATAGGTCAAAAGGCACTTTCTAAGGGTAACGGCAAACTATATAGTCTTCCCTTCACTTACGGAGATTGGCCTCGGGCATGGGATTACGGGCGGTCGGGCGGCTTTGTCCACTAGACCCGCTCCCGTAGTCCCATGCCATCTCTTCCGCGTCTGAGATAATTTCCCACTGCGACGATAGTTTATACGAATCCTCAAGGACACCTGTCGGCGCATGTCTCCATGGTTTGCTCCGCCGCCACGCGATCGGCTTCACCTCATCGAAACACTCGAAACGCTCGGTCCCACGTCCATTCACGGATTGTCCGCCGCGCTCTCCTGGTCCACACGCCGGACCGAGAACGCGGTACGCGAAGTAGTGCGCCGTTCCGAGGCACCGATCCTCTTTGACAAAGGCACCGGCAGCGTACGACTTCGAGCTCCGTTGGCCGTAGCGACGGTGCCTGTACCCGCCGGGCCGGATCCACCCCCATCGTCGATATCCGGCGGGCGAGCCCCCGAACCTCCTTCTCCGCTGAGTTGGGTCCGCACCCCGCTGGCGCAACGCGTGACGTGTCCGACGTGCAAGGTTCCGTTGGAATCCACCGGGACCGGCGACTCGGCATATTGTCCCAAGTGTGGACGACTCACGCGCGCTCCCAAGGCCATGACGACCGCCGCTTCGGATACGGCACCGGGACCTGCTCCGGTGGCCTCACCGACCGCCGCGTCACCGACGATGGGAACGCCCACGACTCCCGTTGACCGCCGTAGTCAGGAACTGTTCGCAGCGTGGGTCACACAAAGCCCGATCCCTTGCCCCAAATGTCGCACGCCGCTCAAACACCGATCCTTTGCCCAGTATGCTTGCCCGCGGTGCGGGCAGGTCGTTTCGTTTTCGGGTCAGGGCACGGCGACGATAGACGCTCAGGCGCCAACGGTCGGATCCCGTCGATAGGGATAGCCGCGACCCCCGGACTTCCCCCCACTAGAGCTCTATCGAGACGCTCTTCCGCACGGGATCGAGGAGGGACCCGTCCGTGAGCCGACGTTCGATGGCCTCGAGGTCCGACGCGGGCGATCGGTCCTCGGTCCACGGAGCGACCGACTCCCGAAGCGTTCGAAGCGCCAGCTCGGTGCCTTTACCCCCACGCTTCGGGCGCCGGAGCTCAACGGCCTGGCCCCCCACCATCCACTCGATCGCCAGGATGCGGCGCACGTTCTGGAGGATGCGTCGGAGCTTGGCGCCAGCCCACGCTCCCATGCTAACAAAATCCTCCTGGTCGGCCGACGTGGGAATGCTCACGGCGCTGGCCGGTTGAACGAGGGTCACATTCTCATTGACGAGAGAGGCAGCGACGTACTGCGGGATCATGAGACCGTTCGAGAGCCCAGGTTCCGGAGCGAGGAACGGAGGAAGACCTCGATTGAGCGACGGATGGACGAGTCGGGAGACCCGTCGTTCGGCGAACGCGCCAAGGTAGTGAACCCCCAAGGCAAGGGAGTCGAGCGCCAGGGCGAGATGCTGGCCGTGGAAGTTGCCCCCGCTGATGAATTCGTCCTTTTCGAACACCAGCGGATTGTCCGATACCGCGTTGAGCTCCCGGTCGATCACGGTCCTGGCCGTCGCGATCGCATAGGCGGTCGCTCCGAGCACCTGGGGAATGCACCGCAGCGTGTACGGGTCTTGACCCCGCCATGCCGGCCGCGTCGTCGCAAGTTCGCTTCCTTCGATGAGGCGCGTGACGGCCACGGCGATCTTCCGTTCCTCGGGAGAGTGGCGAAGCTCGGCCAAGCGGGGGT
>JBAUTP010000173.1:0-4531 GCA_049582265.1 Thermoplasmata archaeon | reverse complement strand
CAACCTTCGGCTCAGGAGGAGGGCTTCCCCCCCCGCCGTGGCCCCGTCGTAGAGGGACGCATTCGCCACGTCGAGACCCGTGAGTTCGGCCCATAGGCTCTGGAACTCGAAGAGCGTCTGCAACATGCCCTGACTGGCTTCGGGCTGGTACGGTGTGTAGGAAGTGTAGAACTCACTGCGGCCGATGAGGGCGTCCACGGCGGCGGGTTGGTAGCGAATGGGAGTTCGGCCCCCGAGGAACGAGGTGAACTCGGAATGCGGTCGATTCCGGGCGAGGAGCGTGTCGATCTCCTCGACCACACCCAGTTCGTCACGACCGGCGCCGACACCCATACGGGAAAGTCGGACCTTTTTCGGAATGTCGGCGAACAGGGCTTCGGTATCCGAGAGTCCCAGAGCCTCGAGCAAGGCCCGTTCCTCGCCCGGCTCGTCCGGAATCCAACGAGGCACGAATCGACCCCGAGTAGGCTCCGAGTCGGCCTTCCCTTAAATCGCTTCGGGCCACGCTGCCGCGGAAACGTATTGGAGCAAGGCGTGGTGCTCGAGCCCATGCGCACAGGTCCAGGGAGGGGTAGGGAGGACCGGGGTGCCGCCCGCAGCGGCTCGCACGACCGAGCTCCCTCCTCCGCTATTCTGGACACAGCCTTCCGCCGAGCCTACCGCGCGTCGGTACGCGGAAAGGATGCGTTCGACCGGTCGCGACGTCGGGCCATGCTCAAGATCGTACGAAGCTCCGCCGTTGTCCTTCGTCATCTTCGTCTCGTCGAGAAGCCCTTCTCGGGACGGACCTTCTCCGCCTTCGATGGCATCCTCTTGGATCGAAAGTTCGGCAAGGGTAGCGTCAACCGTTCCCGCGAGCGCTTGCAACGAGCGATGGAACGCATCCGAGGACTCCAGCGGTCGGAAGAGATCGTGGTTCGGCGCGCATCCTCGGAAGAGGCCTTCGGGACCAGCGTTCGCCGGTTCTATGGCCGGCTCGCGAGCCACCTGCGCGAGATCGACCCCGATATCGAGCTCCTCCGAGCGGCGGCGGTGTTCCTGAAGCGAAGGCCCCAGATCGAGCCGGACCAGCCGACGATCGCGATCGCCGGGTTTCCGAACGTGGGCAAGTCGTCCCTGGTGGCCCAACTTACCTCGGCGAGGCCGAAAGTCGCCGCGTACCCGTTCACGACCGTCCAGGTCGGCGTGGGACACGCGGATATTGGGGTCGACCATTGGCAGGTGCTGGACACGCCGGGCGTCCTGGGTCGCAAGGGACAACGCAATCCGTCGGAGGAAGAGGCCGAAGCCGTCGTGGCCGAGTCGGCGGACATTGTCGTCTTTGTCCTTGACCCCTCCGGCGCGTCGGGATACACCGTCGAGGAACAGGAGCATCTCCTCGATGTCTGGAGGAAAAAGTTGGGTGCCGTGCCGCTCGTCGTCGTCGAAACCAAAGTCGACCTTGTCCGCCGGCCGACGGGGGCCTACCACGTTTCCTCGCACACGGGAGAGGGTCTCGACGAGCTTCGGCGGGCGATCCAGGGACTCATCCGCCAGTACGTTCCGACCCCCGAGACGAGGATGGAGGAGTACGACGCGGGGACCGTGTAGCCTATCTGCCGGCGCATTTTGGAACGAGCATGGTCTGGCGATCCACGGGCGTCGCTGAGGTCGCCCTCAAGGTCGATTCACCGCTCGAAGTGCATATGGACGGAGATGATGTCGTTCTCGTCCGCCTCACCGGGGGCATCCATGCGTTCGAGGTCTACTGCCCCCACGAGGGGGGCGTCCTCGCGGAGGGCCACGTCTCGGGGGAGAGCATCGTATGCCCCCTGCACGGAGCCGAGTACAATCTTCGAACGGGCGCGATCGAGGCGGATCCGGATGGTATTCGCCCCCCCACAGGAAACGTGCGGGGGCTTTCGACCTATCCGGTCAAGCTCGTCGCCGGAATCGTTCACGTCGATCTCGATGCAACGTAGCCGGCCTACACCGTGAATCGTTGCCCGTTCTCGGGCATCACGACATCGATGTCATGTCCGAGCCCTGCGGCGAGTTCGCTCCGTTGATCCCCGTGCATGAGAACGACCTTGTGGGCGCCGGTCTGGCGGACGAACTCAACCAGTTCCGAGTGGCCCGCGTGAGCCGAGAAGTCGAACTTCTCGACCACACACTCCGGGCGGACCGTGACCTCGTCGATGGTAAGGGTCCCTTGGTCCATGAGCTGGCGGCCGTTGGACCCTTCGACCTGAAATCCGGTTAAAAAGATCGCGGAGTTCGCGTCACGGTAACGCTCGCCGATGTAGTAGAGGACCGGCCCTCCGTCCAGCATGCCCCCCGTCGTGACGATCACGTCCGCGTCGCGAAGCGCTTCTCGGCGCTCCGATGGATGTTCCACGACAGTGATCCCTTCCAGCGCCCGGCGAAAACGACGCGCATCGGCGAGGTACTCGGGGGCGCTCGCATAGATGTCGTTCACCTTCCGCGCCATGCCGTCGAGCCAGACCGAGTGATGTTCGCCGGCGAGCGTCATGAGTACTTCCTGGGCACGACCGACGGCGAACGCCGGGACAATCACCTTGCCGCCGTTCTCGACGACCTCACGAACGCGGTCTCGGAAGTGCCGTTCCGTCTCCCGGCGGTCGGGATGCTCGCGCCCGGCGTAGGTCGATTCGACGACGAGGACCTCACATTTCACGGGGCGGGCACCGGCGACGAGGTGTGTGGGTATCGTCTGGATATCCCCCGTGAAGAGCACGTCGTGGTCCCCCCGATAGAGGTACATCGTGGCCCCCGGGATGTGACCGGCGCTCGCGAGCTCCACCTCGAGCCCATGCTGGCGGAACACCGACTGCCGCTCAACGGCCACGCATCGGCTGTGAAGCGAGCGAATGTCCGCAGGATCGTAGGGTGGTAGATAGCCTTCCAAGCGTGCGATCTTGAGGCAATCCTTCGTGAGAACATCCGCGACGGCGATCGTGACGGGCGTGGCCACGACGGAGACCCGGGGTAACCGGCTCAACAGGGGCGTCATGCCCGAATGGTCCAAATGGGCGTGGGAGACGAACGCGGCATCGAGATTGGTGGGAGCAGGTCGCGGGTAGCTCGGGGGGTCGGAGGGGGTGAGCCCGTAGTCGAAGAGAAGGGTTCTTCCTTGATCCCGAACGACGAGACCGAGCGAGCCTACTTCCGAGGCTCCTCCCAAGAATTGGAATTCCATCGAGGAGCGGACCCGGAGGTCTGATTTAATCCCTCGCGCCAACGAAACGCCGGCGAACTCATGGGAGCCTATTCCCAAGGCCTATTACGCTCGGCCTGGTCCCTCGGAGCCGATGGTCTCGGCCGACGTAGAGATTCTCACTCGCATTTGTTCTCGGGTCCACCGGACCATTCGTCGCGAGCTCACGTCGCCCCACCGAGCCGACTTGGTGGCGATGGGAGCCTACGGAACTCCCACCGAGGCCTTGGACCGAGCGGCCGAGGGCCGACTCGTGGAAGCCCTGGAGGCCGAAGGGGTCGGGTGGAATGTCGTGAGCGAAGAGGCTGGTCGGATCGCACGGGGAGGCGACCGAACGCTGGTCGTTGACCCCGTGGATGGTTCCCACAACGCCCTGCGGGGGCTTGGCCTTTCCACGATCTCGCTCGCGCTCGGGAACCAGGACCTCGACGGGGTCACCGTCGGCATGATCCACGACCTCGCGACCGGGAGTACGTTCTGGGCAGAGAAAGGCGGTGGCGCCTTCCGAGATGGCCGCCGGATTCGAACCCGGTCGTGGGACCCCAGGTCCGAGATGTTCTTCATCAACCTCGGCCGTCACTCGACGGCCCGGGCCACGGCGTTGGCCTCGCGAGGCCGACGCGTACGCTCCCTTGGCTGCGCCTCTCTCGAGATCGCCCTGGTCGCCCAGGGAGGAGCCGACGCCTACTTCTTCGATAATGAGAACGAGAACGGGAATCTTCGCGTGACCGACATCGCCGCGGGGTTCCGTATCCTGGCGGAGGCGGGGGGAGGGCTCACGGACAGTCACGGAGGTCCCCTCGGAGGGATGCCGCTAGCGCCCGGCCCGCGGACCAGCGTGTTTGCCTGGGGAGATCCCGAGTTCGCTCGACGCGCCAAGGACGAAAGGTATCTGTGAGAGTGGGACTGAACGCGAATCCCAACAAGCCCCTCGCGGGCGAGGTCGCCCGTTCGCTCCTGACCCTCTTCGACCGCCGGGCCGAGGTAGTCCTGACCGATGAGACGCAGGAGCTTCTGGGCTCGGAGCTCCCCGGGCGTCCCTTGCCAGAGATCGACGCCGACATCATCGTCTCGGTGGGGGGGGATGGGACCTTCCTCGCCACGCTCCAGCGGACCCATCTTCCGGTCCTGCCGGTGAATGCAGGAACGTTCGGGTTCCTCGCGGAGGTCGACGGGCGCGACACCGTGGCGCTCGGAACCGCGATCGACCGCCTGCTCGAAGGGCGCTACTTCACGGAGTACCGGATGCGCTTGGGGTGCCGGGCGAACGACAAGGAACTTCCGAACGCCTTGAACGAGATCGTGGTCCACACG
>JBAUTP010000172.1:0-1557 GCA_049582265.1 Thermoplasmata archaeon | reverse complement strand
GGGGTTCTCCTCTAGCTCGCCGAGCGCCGAACTATTGAGCAGATAGCCCCCCACGGCTGCCGCACTCGAGTACTGCCCGACCAGGACCTCCCCATCGGCTAACCTCGGGGCTGAGTAGTCCGTGAAGGAGTCACCTGGCAGGGCAACCGTCGTCCGGCAATTCACCAATGCGAGGCTCTGAGTGTTCGTCCAGCCCGGCGGAACAAATGGTGTACAGTTGCCGTTCTTCGAAGACTCGAGCGCAGGGTCGATGACAATGGCCGAGACCGCAGCGACGGTAACCACCACCAAGGCGGCAACGATCCAGCCGGATTGGCGAAGTCGACGCCTCTTAGAGGATTGGGGGGGCGCTACGAATCGTGTCAGTTGAGCATTCAAAGCGGAGCGTCGTTCGCGTGGAGATCCGAAAGGCCGTGGGCCCGGAATGCCCGGCGGGGCCGGCGAGTCGCGGGTTGGCTCGGTACGGCTGTCAGCGAACTCGTTCATCGTCCGTCTTGAATCGCGGCACAGCCATCCGAAGGCTCCTCTTGTAGTCTGCAGGGCCCGGCCAGAGCGGGGAGTCAGGTCCCCCCGGGCTCCTACGACCTCAGAAAGCCCCGGGGCCTGCCCCAGGCCGGAAGCGGTTGAATGAAGCCCGGGGCCTTCCCTGCTTGGGCGTGGAACGGGAAAAATCGGGTCTGGGGTATTGGGAGGGCGAGGGGCATCTCTCGCCGCGTACATGGGCTCGATGAAATTATTGAGCTGTAAATCGCAAGTTCGACTTAACACGTATATATGGGAAATTCCTCTGACACATGTGGTCGGTTCCCATCGCTGGTTCTTGACGGTAAAGGCCCTCGCCGCTGTTCTCCTCGTACTTCTTTTCGTGCAGTATCTGCTCGGACTTTGGACCAATCTGTATGCCCCTTCGATGTTTACATCGAATTCCTCATCGCCGGCGCTCGACTGGCACTACAACGTCGGGTTCATTCTTTTCTTCACCTCCATCCTCCTGGTGATCCTCACGGCCTTCACCCGCGAGATACGGTTGATTGCCCCCGCAGTATTCCTCCTCATCGCGGTCCTGGTCGCGGGGTTGGCGGGAGGAGCCTTCGTTGGTTCTTCACCGAACAATCCGTTGGATTCCCTCCTGATGGCCGTCATGTTTCTGGTGGCATTTGCAGCGGCGCTGCGGATTGGCTTCTATAACCGGTCTAGAACGACGATCATTCCCCTCCCACCGGCGACCGCGAGCCCACCCGCTTCTTCTAGCTGAGTCGTTTTTGCAAAGCCGCGGCCACTCGTTCGGGACCGGGTCGGAGCGACGTTCGGTTCCGATAGCTCGCTCGAGTAAACCAGGGAAGGGGACCCCTTGCCTGCGTAGGGACCTCAGGACGGCCGTGGGGGACGAACCGATCCATTGCCCTGAGACAAGCCGCAGGCCATCGCGTGCGGAAACTGCCAGTCACCCACTGCTGATCCGTGGGGGCGCCACCTCATCGGTGGAGTGCCGGTGAAGGGCGTTCCGTCCACGGCTCGGAGGGGATGAACCATCCTAATACACCGATAGGTCTCTTC
>JBAUTP010000171.1:0-2001 GCA_049582265.1 Thermoplasmata archaeon | reverse complement strand
GCTCTGAACGACCCCTTCGTCCAACTCGGTCCGACGCCGGATGCCAAGGAGCCGGAGGCCGGCGGCAACGTTGTCGTAAATGGACATGTTGGGGAACGGAGTCGCCTTCTGAAACACCATTCCCACGCGGCAACGGACCAAGACCTCGTCCTCGTGTGCGATCTCCTGTCCATCCAGTCGAATCGACCCATCGATGCGGGCTCCCACGGTCTCTTCATGCATCCGGTTGAGGCACCGTAGGAACGTTGACTTCCCGCATCCCGAGGGGCCGATGATCGCCGTGACGGCGCCCTGGGCTACATCGATCGAGATGTCGTAGAGCGCCTGTCGGTCGCGGTACCAGGCGTTGAGGTCACGGACCTCCATCTTGGGAGTCACGGAGTCTAGCCTCCCTCCCCCAGCCCGGGCCGCTGACGAACGGCCAGCCGCGCGGTCAGATTGATGGCGAGCATGATCATCAGCAGAACCAGAGTAGCTCCCCAGGCGTCCTCCTGCCAGTTGGGATAGCTGGTCAGTCCGAGGTTATAGATGAGAGGGGGCAGCGCACCGATGGGTTGCGTCAATCGCTGAAAATAGAAGTTGCTGCCGAACGCGGTGAAGAGAAGTGCCGCGGTTTCCCCACCGGCTCGCGCAACCGCGAGGAGGATCCCGGTGATGAGTCCATTCCTCGCCGTTCCCAGCACCACGCGGAGCGTCACGCGATGCCGGGGAAAACCGATGGCGAGGCCCGCTTCCCGAAGACTTTGGGGGACCTGACGAAGGGCATCCTCGGTCGCCCGGGTCACGATCGGCAGCATGAGGATCGCGAGCGCCAGGGCTCCCGAGATCGCGCTGAAGGTGATGTTCCGGTACGCTTCGATGAAGAGCACGAAGACAAAGAGTCCGATCAGGATCGAAGGGAATCCGGTCATCACGTCGTTCATGAAGCTCACGGCCTGACCGAAGCGATTCCTCCCGTACTCCGATAGGTAGACCCCGATGAGGAGGCCGATCGGAACGGCGATGAGCGAAGCGAGCGCGACGAGGATGAGCGTTCCTTGGATCGCAGGTCCGATACCTCCCAACGAGCACGTGGTTCCGCTCGCGGGATTACAGGGGACGGGCAAGGTGCTCGTGTAGAAGGAGGGTCGGATGACCGCCGCGCCCCCCCGATGGACCGCGGTCCAGAGGATTCCCACGAAGGGTGCTACGGCCAGCACGACGCAAACGCCGGTGAGTCCGAGAACGGCTCGGTGAAGCGCACGGCGCCACCGGCGTCGGCGCGGGGCGCGTGCCGCGGCACGCAGACGCCACTCTGGCGCGGCGGCGGATGCGAGGGACACATCATTCGAGGTCGGAAGACCCCTCGGGACCGCAAGCGCCCGGTCCCGGTGGCGTCGACGGGGGTGGTCCGAGGCGGGACGGACGCGCCAGAAAAGGAACCGGGCGATGATGTTCACGCCGATGGTGATGCCGAGGAGGATGAGGCCGAGCTCGACGAGAGCGCTGGTTTCGAGCGGAGCCGCCGAAGTGAGCTCGTTCGCGATCTCGCTCGCGATCGTCTGGCCCGGAGAAAAGAGCGACGTCGCGACCGTGTAGCTGTTCCCGATCGTCATCGTGACGGCCATCGTTTCCCCCAGCGCGCGGCCTAGCCCCAAGAGAACGGCCCCGAGAATGCTGACCCGTGCCGAACTCAGTACGGCCAGCCGCGTCGTTTCGGAGCGTGTCGCGCCGAGGCTCAGCGCCGCCTCGCGCTGAGCACGTGGGACCGCCTGCATGGCAGCCCTGGAGAGGGCCGAGATCGTCGGAACGATCATCATCGCAAGCACGATGCTCGCGGTAAGCACGTCGAGCCCGCGAGGCGGTCCCGAGAAGGGTCCCGTCCCGCCCGTGATCTGGGCGAGTGCCGGTTCGACCACGGTGCGCATGATCGGGACGACGACGATGAACCCCCAGAACCCGTAGACCACGGAAGGGATCGCCGCCGAAAGGTCGACGAGGGTCGCGAGCGGGGTTTTCAAT
>JBAUTP010000170.1:0-2304 GCA_049582265.1 Thermoplasmata archaeon | reverse complement strand
GGGACCGACGGTATCACGAATCAACTGGACGAGGACCTCGGGAAGGCCGAAGAGACGCTCAAGGTTCACACTCAGGCGATAGCCCAGCTCAACGCGTGGAAGTCGGAGCACCAAAGGAATCACGATCGGAGCGGCAAAGCCGACTTGGCCCCGAACACGAATGCCGAAACCAGACAACTGGCTGTAAGCTCTAGTAGAACGCGGGTAGCGGTACAATCTGAGTCAGCAGAAGAGGGACGGGAAGCGGTCGGTCGGCCTGCCGCCAACGTCGCGGATCTCCTTCCAACGGTCTCGATTGCAGACCTAGAGGCATTCAAGTGGGCCTTTACGGACCAAGTCGCAGAGCTCCGTTCGGATCTGGCTTCGGTACGGGCGGACCTTGCCGCATCACTGGGCGAAGAGGGAACCGCCAGGGTCAGGTTCGCAGAGGCGTTCTCGCTCGAGCTAGCCCAGCGTGGTAAGGAGGTCGACGCCCTCCTGGCGATTGCGCCGTCGATTAGGGATGCGGTATCGTCGATGGTGCAACTCAAGGGAAGGTTTGGGGACCTTGCCGGTCATCTCGATCGACTCGACGCGCGCCGACCTTTGGACGACTCCGAGCTGAAGACGTGGACCGATCAGGTCGTTGAAGTGATCGATCGGCTGAATCTGACCCAGTCGACGCACCTCAACGCGGACCAGACGGTCGCTTTGATCGAGACCCGGTTCAGAGTCACGCGGAGGACATCGCGACCATGAACGACCTGAGGCCCCCGGCGGGCTCAACGTGTTTCATCTGCGAGAGGCCATTCGGCTCACGACAGACCCACCTCGATACGGTTCGCGAAGTTCGGGCATGCGGCTTGTGCGCGGCTGATTTCCTGGAACAGGCCTTTCACCTGGTTCCGTGGGTGAAGGCGCGGGGGCCGCGGCGATGACGCTGTTCGATGAATGCGAACGAGCTGCTCGATACACGAACCTTGGAATCGTGTTCACGGACGGAGCGTCTGTCCTGTGGGCGCGGGATTTGCCGCTGCGGGAAGGCGGGGTCTATCGGATCGTGTTGAACTGGACTGCACGGTCCCAACCCAACTCGTGCGCGTGTCACGCGCTCGGGGTTGAGTCCGCGACCGCCGCCTCATTTCTCGACGGCATGCTCCTGCTGATTCGGCGGTGCCACAGAATGGACGAGGTGTCCGGCATGGTCGCTGATCTGCTGTTGGGGTTCGATTCGCTCGATCGGTTCCATCGTACCCTCATCGGCGCTGGCAACGTCGAACAGCGGCCGGCGGACCTCTCCCTTTCCGGAGGGATGGTCGCTGGACCCTTTCGTCCCATGACGTCAGTTGAACAATTGATTCAGCCAATCAGGGACAAGAAGGCCATGAGATTCACGGCCCGAGAATCAGCATACGCGGCCCACTGGTCTTGCGGGCATTGTCGAAAACATCCGGGAATCTACTCGACTGTTTGGCAGCCGTTCATCTCTGCAACATACCACGAAACGGAATCGAGTGGACCCGACCGAATTGTTCGATGCCGGGGAACGTTTCTCGACCACGCCTTGTTCGGCCTCTACTGGGCCAGCTGGCAGCTCAACTGCGGCAATGCCGACTTGGACGGCCTGGCCGGTCTGAGCGTGGAGTCGGCGAGCGAGAGATTCGGCGTAAGGCTCGAGCGCGCTGGTCTCGTTGGCGCTCACGGTGGCCGCAGTCGACTCGTGATCGCCTACGCAATGGACCCGGTTCTTTGGCGGGGTCGTGTCTTGAGTGCCATCGAACGACACACGCTCAGGCCGAGGGAGCGTCGGCCAAGCTCGGACGACCGTTGGATCCAGCGCGCCGAGTACGCACGTATCGCAGCGAGATTCGCTCGCACAGCCGACGAACCTCCGAGTGCCAAACTCTCTCGCCAGCAGGCAATCGCGGCCTCGACGCACGGAGCGTTCCCCCGTTGGGAGGGGCTGCTCCTCGGCACGACGAACCCAACATACGTGGGGCTCGAGGCCGAAAGACCGGCGGGCCAGGCGGTGAGTGACGCATCGTGACGCGACCGAAGCCGCTCGCACCCAACGCGGTCGCGGTACCTTGCCGAGCGTGTCGTCACCCCCGCGGCCAGCACGCCGGCGGCGGTACGCTCGAGTGTCTGTGGGTGGAGCGACGAGGACCCTTCCGAGCAAGGTGCCCTACGCGCTGCATGCGTTTCGTAGGGCCTCCGGTGGAGGGTGAGTCTACGGCTCAATCCGCCAGTGCGAAGTTGGGAGGTTCAAGTTGAGCGACCGGGTGCCCAGGGCGCGCGGACGTCCGCGCATGGTGACTCCGCAAG
>JBAUTP010000169.1:0-2704 GCA_049582265.1 Thermoplasmata archaeon | reverse complement strand
GTCTAGCATACCGTCTAAATCAGGCGAAATCGAACGGCACTACGATTTATAACAGGAAAACGGGGTGTATGCATACAGACGGATTGACTCCGTCAGC
Organism: Thermoplasmata archaeon; assembly: GCA_049582265.1. Taxonomy (GTDB): domain Archaea; phylum Thermoplasmatota; class Thermoplasmata; order Lutacidiplasmatales; family UBA184; genus Lutacidiplasma. The sequence goes on along the minus strand of JBAUTP010000169.1, from coordinate 2,607 downwards.
AAGGACAACATGGAGAACAGAAAGCGAACGTGGCTGGTGCCGTCCGCGGTGGCGGCGGCGCTGCTCATCGGATTCTTGGTCGTTCCGTCCACCCTTGGCACCGCTCAAGCGATGCCAGCTTCGTCGACTGCAGCCTCAACGCAAATGTGGGCCTACGGCGGTCAGCGCTGGGTCAACACGACGGTGGAGTTGCCGCATGCGAACTACACGTCGGAGGCCTTTGTCGGCTGGCAGGTCATCTACACCTCCATCAATACGTCGAGCACAACCGTCGAACTCACCGCTCAGCGGACCCTTGGGGTCGCGCTGACGGCGGAATACTGCGCTCCGTCCTGTCAGAACCCTACAGAGCAGGCGCATCTCCTCATCTCGGGGTCGGAAGTCGACTTCGCCTCCGCCAATCTGTCGACGACGGGCACGGTGGACGTGAATGGCTCGGCGGCTGCCGCCGTGGCGTTGCTCAACGCGGCGTCATCGAGCCAGGCCCACCTGAGCGAGAAGCTTTCGATCTCGCTCACGGGAATCAACGGCACCAAGACCGCCACCGGTTCGCTCGACGTCGTTGGCGCGGCCAACGCGAGCGTCAACTTCGGCGCGAGCGGTCTCGGACTCGTTCCTTGGACCGTCATGCCGGGGGAGCAATGGAACGCATCCGCCGCCTTCACCTCGGCGGGTGCCTGGGCGCTCAACTACACATGGGCCCGGGTAGGCTTCGACGGTGTGTCAACTTCGGGGACCGGCTCTCCGAACGGCTCCGCCATCGGCAGCGGTGTCGTTGACCTTCAAGGAACCGACCTGGGGAACGTAACGCTCTCCAACGGGCAGTCTGTCCCCCGGATCCTTCTGGTCATTACCGGCCCCTTCGAGGACGCGGACGGGATCATCCTGATCCCTCACGCCTACGACATCTTCGGGACGGCGAGCCAGCCGTACGCGGGCGCCTCGCTGGGCGGTGCGATTGCGACCACGGCCGAGATCGACTTTTCGATCGACCACATCCACCACGTGGTCCGTATCGTGGCGGCGGCGACGAGCTACCAGAGCAGTGATTCGTCAGTAGCTCCTACGGAGGTAACCGGGTCGCCGAGCCTTTCCTCGTCCGCGGCTCCGAGCGCGACTGACGTCCAGGCTGAGCCGGAATCGGTCGGTCAAGCCCAGGCGGCCTCCCAATGTTACGTCGCCAACTGTGAAGTGGGCACGACCTCTCCGAGCACCGCAGCCCCCGTCGCCGATTCGGGCCTCCTCGGTATCGCCATCATCGGCCTCATCGCGGTAGCTGTTGTGGGCACGGTCGGTCTCATCGGATTACAGGGACGGCGACGCGCACGGGCGAGAACGACAACTCCCCCGGGCGTTGTGGGCTACTCGACCCTGCCGTCGGCCCCACTCGCCACGGGGCCCGATGCACCGGGAACCCCTCCCAGCCCATCGTCAGTGAACGAGGAACCACCGCGATCGGTCTGACGGAAGTTCACGGTAGGCCCAAGGACCGGCCCTTCTGGGCCGGTCCGAACCTCTTTCTACGCCTTGAGGTCCGTGAGTCGGTCGATCGCGTGTTGGTCGGTCGCGAACCTGACCAACCTTCTTGCCTCGGACGGCGATGCCCATTGCCATTCGTCGAACAGGGGCTCGGTGCGTACATTCCGGTCCTGAGACGAAGCCAAGAAGTAGACGGTGGTCTTGAACACGTTTCGGTCCCGCTTCGCGTCAAAGAAACGGTAATGCACTTCGGCCAGTTCTGGTCCGAGAAGAACACCTTCGAGGCCCGTCTCTTCCTGAACCTCACGAATCGCCGCCGCCTCGAGGGTCTCCTCTGGCTCGACATGCCCTTTGGGGAAGCACCACCGGCCCTCCTCGGTGAGATGCAGCAAGAGCACCTCGAGGCGACCGACGGACCGGACGATCGCCCCGGCAGCGAGCTCGGCGACGGCCGGTCGGCCCGTTCGGAAGTTTCGATCGTCGGGAGTCATGTCGCCGACCAACATCGGCCGCTACGAGTCATTTGTGGTTTGCCCGTCAACGCTAATGTGGCTGCTCTGATGGTCCCGCTTGATGCTGGAGCCGAACGAGGAGTACCACGACCTCGCGACGCTGGTTCGGTCGAAGGCGCAAAAGAACGGCTCCCGCGTCGCGCTGGGGTTCCCGGGAAGAAAGCTCACCTACCTCGAACTCGATACCTTGAGCGAACGGGTCGCGGCCGGCTTGGCTGCGGAAGGGATCGGCCGGGGCGACCGGGTGGCCGCCTTCCTCGTCAACCGACCTGAGTTTCCTCTGCTGTGGTTCGGATTGGCGAAGCTGGGCGGGGTGCTCGTTCCGCTCAATACAGCACTCAAAGGTGACCTTCTCGCCTACGAGCTCGCGGACGCGCAAGTGCGTGGCATGGTGACCGAACGGGGACTGTGGGAGACGTTCTCCCAGGTCCGAAACCGCGTGTCGGTGCCACACGTCTGGATGGTCGACGATCCCTCGGGGTCGATGCGTGTGCCCGAGGACACGGCACCGTGGTCATCGCTCCAAGACGCACCCGGGACCCGCACGTCCTACGTTCCTCAGCCCGCCGACCCGGCTTCGATACTCTACACGAGCGGTACGACGGGCCCTCCCAAA
>JBAUTP010000168.1:0-9103 GCA_049582265.1 Thermoplasmata archaeon | reverse complement strand
GCGCTTAGCACGACGATCGACGTCACGACCGGTGCTCCGGCCCCTCCGCCCCCTCCGAGCGACATACAATCCATCAGCAGCACGACGTCATCCGTTGAGATAGGCTGGACCAATCCGGGCGGATACGTTATCGCGAACGACACCGTTTGGTGGGGACTCGCGGAGGACAATCTCGATCATAACGATTATGCGGGCGCTTCAACCAGTTACACAATCTCTGGCCTCCCTGCGAACGAGATCCTGTATGTCGCCGTACAAGACTGGGTCCAGGGCTCGCTTGGCAACACGTACCCGAGCAATCTTTCGAGCCCGTTCGAGGTAGCCACTCTAAACTATCCTCCTCCGGCACCCACCAATCTCTCCGCGACGCCCGCCTCAACTAGCGTGAGTTTGACGTGGGCGAACCCGCTCGAGAATCCGCCAGGTGGGATCAGCAACGACACGCTCTACCAGGGCCCTACATGTGGGGCCTGGAATCTGACGACGTCGACCCTAGGACCGAAGCAGGCCTGGACGGTGAACGATCTCGCCCCCACCAGCAGTTACTGCTTCGCCGTTTCGGCGTGGACCAACGGGGGGCAGGGCTCGCTAAGCACCCCGGTCACCGTCTCTACCGAGGCTTCCAAACCCGGGCGACCCTATTCGCTTCACGGCGCTGCTACGTACAGCACGACGGTTTCCCTGACGTGGTATAATCCCGGTGGAGTCCCGATCGTAAACGACACGATCTGGTACTCGTCATCGTGCACCGGTTCCTCGCCTGCGAGCGTCTCGACCGATGGGGAGACCGAGCACTTCGTTCTCTCGGGCCTCGCCCCCGCAACAAACTACTGCTTCATGGTACAGGCGTACTCGAGCGGGGGCGGGAGTCCGCTCAGTAAGTCTGACAATGTGACCACGCCGAACGGCCCCCCACCGCCTCCAACCGATCTCGTTGCGATCGCCCTTTCTGGCTCCGAGGTTCAGCTGACGTGGCAGCCGCCCCCTGGGAGTCTCATCAAGGAGACGATCTATCAGGCATCTCCGGCCTGCGGGTCGTGGACCGATGTCTACACCCCCGCGAGCGTCGTCTCGGAATACGACGTGGGAAATCTTGACAACGGCACGACCTACTGTTTTGCGATCTCGGCGTGGACCTCGGGCGCTCAGAGCAATCTATCCAATACGGTCCAGGTCACCACCCCGCTCATCACGGGAATCCCGACCGATGTGGTGGCGACGAACGTCACGAACAGCTCGGTCACGCTCGCGTGGACGAACCCGTCCGTTCCGGTCACAAATGTCACGATCCAAGTTGGCGTTCCCCTGCCGACGGGGCTCACGTGTCACGTGGAGACCAACATCTCTGCGAACGGCGAGGTGGACGGGTTCACCCAGTCCGGTCTGATCGCCGACACGCCCTATTGCTTCGTGATCGTCGCGTGGGAAAATGCCGCATTGGTCGGAGGGTCTCAACCGTTGACGGTCACCACGCTGAGCAATCCGCCGCCTGCGCCGTACAATATCGGTGTGGCGGCCGAGACCCAAACGTCGGTCACGCTCAATTGGAACAACCCCAATGCTTCGATCGTGAACAACACGGTCCTCTATGGGTTGTGCGGTAGCCTGACCAGTTCGAGCAGTGTCGGTGCCAGCTTCCCGGTAAAGGTCGGGCCCACCACGTATGCGGTCCAGGGCCTCGCGCCGGGAACCACCTATTGCTTTGCCGTCCAAGCGTGGACCAACGGGGGACATAGCCCGCTATCGCCGGAAGTGGTCGCGACGACTTCGGGGCAAAGCACGGCACTCAAGACGAATTCGACTGACCTCATCATCGAGGTGGCGGCGGGGTTCATTATCCTGGTCGTCGCCGCTGTCGCGGTCATCTCGCTGGCCGGTCGGCGCCGCACGCGCCGCCGACGTTCTCGCCCGCCAGCGGGGGCGGAGGGTGTCACCCCGACCGCCTTGACGCCTCCGACGGGCGCCCCATCCGAGACGAAAGGTTCGGATCCCTCGGGAACCTGGGGTCGAAGCTAGCGCGCCCCTTCACTCGGGTTCGCACCACTCGGCATGAGCCGGGTCGGACTCGCGGATGCTCGAGTAGTGTACTTCGAAACGTGAGGCGCCGCGACGATAGATCCGGTCGGTGCCTTCGACCCGAAGGTCCAGCATGCCCTGGAGGATGTCGGTGAGATCGGTCCCGACCTCGGGTCCAAGCTCCAGGTTCACGATATCGGCAAGCTCGTAGCCATCGTGGACCGTCCGCGGACCCACCTGGCTACGAACTCCGGCGAGGGCCAGTCGGTTGAGGACCGCTCGGATACGATTCGCCTGTCCGGCGTATTCCTCGGACGCGGCGATCGAACGGGGCGAACTTCCCTCCGCACCTCCCTGGAACCGGAACAGATCGCCCAAGACATGCCGTCCATCCGACAGCCACGCGAGCGCATCCTCGGGTTCCTCGCGACGTAGATTCTCTTCGACCATCGAAACTCCTTAGGATGCAGCACCGCCAGCTCCAGAGACCAGCCCCTCAAAGGCATGACTGACGACCAACGGGTGACGTTTCGATTCGAGAGGCAGCCGGCGGAAGCCTACTCCGTAAGGAGAACATCACCGCGTGTAAGGATATCGACGATCTCCGGCCGGAGGATCGCTTTCGGTAACGGTTCTCCCCCGGCCAGCGCACGTCGGATCCGGGTCTGACTCGTGTCGACGTGGCTCGAGGCCGGGTGCTTACACGTCTTGGGGGTCGCCATCCATGCGCACTCGGAACAGTAGAAGGTCTCCTGGTATCGGACCGGCACGACGTCGATCGGGAAATCGTCAAAGATCCGTTGGCAGGCAAACGGTTCGTAGAAGGTTCCGACCCCCGCCTGATCGCGCCCTACGATGTAGAGACCGCAGCCGTAGTTCTTGCGAACGATCGCGAGGAAGAGAGCCGCTTTCGGGCCGGCGTAGGGCATCGTGATCGTAAGGGAAGCCAGGAGAACCCGGTCCGCCGGGTAGGTGCTCTCGATCATGCGTTCATAGGCCTCGACGATGATCTCGGGCTTGTAATCCCCCTTCTTGAGACGGCCGACCACGGGATGGACGAGTAGGCCATCGACGTCGTCGCGCTCCAACGTGCATCGTTGCAGATACTCGTGGGCCAAGTGAGGAACATTCCGCGTTTGGTACGCGGCGACATTCTTCCACCCGCGCGCGCGGAAGACATCGCGGGTCTCCGTCGGGGTGAGTTCGAAACGTCGGTGTGGGGAGTCCAACCGGTGAAGAAGGCTTACACGGCCAGAAATGGCCGTATCGCCCGTGACCATCAGGTCGGCGACGTTGGGGTGTTTTGCGTCCGTTGTGCCGTAAACACTTTGCGCCATCGCTTTTCGGTCAAACGGATAGATCTCGTCCACGCGCAGCAAGGCGAAGAACTGGCCTTTCGGCTCGAGCAGCGCAACGTCCTCTCCTGGTCGGAGTTTGCCGAGCGTCGCGAGGTTCGACTTCCCCGTAGGAGTGAGAACGATCGGGATCGACCAAGGTAGTCCGTTCGGGAGCCGGGTGCGCTCCAGGATCGAACGATACGTCGCCTCGTCAACGAAACCGTCGAGGGGGCTGTAGGCACCGATCGCGAGTTTCTCGGTGTCGTACGTGTGATCGATGGAGGGAGTCAATTGTGGCAGGTCCCGAAGTTCGTCCTCCCGCCGTTGACGTTCCAGGTCGGAGAAGATGTGGCCGACCAGCTTCCCGCCGTGAGGTTGAGGCAACATGGCTGCGTCCTGTGCTCGGACACCCCGCCCGTTAAAACCTCATCCACGTTGGGCGGTCCCGCCCCTCGTCCTGGGCTGAGAATGTTGACGACCTTCGTGTGGTCTCCATCCATTGTATTATCATCCCTCCCCCCGTCCAACGAGCGACACCGGAGCTTCGGTTCCGTAGGGAGGGGCCTGCGAGATGGGTGATGCGACCAGCGTCCGGGTCGTGGGACGGCCCGAGCGCCCGGTCCTCTCCGTCCCCATCGCGATGGCCCTGATGTTGGGCCTTCAGGTCACCAAACTGCCCTACGTAGGTCCTTACTTCGCCTTCCTGAGCCGATCCCCCGTACCGATCGGCGTCGTCATCGCGGTATTGATCCTCGCCCTCATCATCTACCGAGCCGGGGTCTTTCTCCGCCGTCGATTGCGACCCGGTCGGGTGCTGCCTCCGCTCGCGCCGCTCCGCATCGCAAGCGCTTCGTCCCCCACCGTCTCCCCCGTCGCGGCCGGTCCGGCACCCCGGCCGCCACGCGCCATCCGCATTTGGGACAAGGGAGAGTTCCGGACCACCGAGGACTCCTGGGAAGCCCCCTCGATATCGACTCCTCCTCCCCGAAAGTCCGCTTTCACGCTCGAGTTCGTCGTGGCCTTCCTCCTGACGGCGTTCGCGGTCCTTCTCGTTCACCGATACCTTCTGTTTGGGTACGACACGGCCGTTCAATTCCTAGGCCAGCTGTTCTACTGGCCGCTTCGGTGGCCGGGGACGTTCAGCACCCCCATACTTCGACGGCCACTTTCGGACTACATTTTTCTCATGTTCCTGTCGGTCCTCATCGCTCTCGGCTTTTCGACACGAGCGTTCGTGTCCCGGAATCCCACGCCCCCCGGGCGCGGGGCTAGGGCCGTCGCCATCATCCTCCTCTACGTCATCGTGTCCATGCTGACAGACACGATCTACTACACGGTCCGTGACCCGTTCTTTTACTCGGCCTTTCTCGTCCTGCGGAGCTTCGAGGGAGGCGTCTTCTTTGCCCTCATGCTGTTCGTTACCCTCACGTTTCCCGCGCCACTTCGCGTCCGCGCAGCCTTCCAGCGGGATCCGGGTGCGATCTGGGTCTTCTTCGGCACGGCGGCAATCTCCGTCGCGCTTTCGATCGCCGTGCTCTATCCCGTCTACAAATTCCTCGGCATCGGTGGCCCGGCGCTTCCCATCGGTATTCTCCTCATCTTTCCCTTCTTGGCCCTCACGATCTGGGGGATGATATGCCGCGGCATCTACGACCTTCAGCTCAAGGCAGACCCACCGCCCTCCTTCGCCGACTATCACCCGGATGTCTCCATCCTCATCCCGGCCTTCAACGAGGAGCTCGCGATCGGCCGAGGGATCGCGGCCGCTGACCAGGCCGCGCGACTGTACCCGGGAAGGACCGAGATCGTCGTCGGTAACGATGGCTCGACCGACCGTACCTTTGATGTGGCTCGCGAGGCGATGTCCCATCTGCAGCATGCCACCGGCAAGATCGTGGACCTTCCCCACGGAGGCAAGTCCAACGCCCTCAACTACGCCCTGCGAGCGGCCACCGGAGAGATCATCATCCGATGCGATGCCGACTCGCGCATCTCGACGGCCTTCGGGTTTGCCAAGATACCCCCCCATTTCGCGAACCCCGATGTAGGCGGCGTACAGGGGCTCGTACTCCCGCTCCAACGTACGGGCTGGACGCGGAAGCTCCGGATGATGGAGATCGCGTGGAACCACCTCTTCCTTCGCCGTGCCCAAATGGCGACGCTCACGACGCAAGTGCTCGACGGAGTGTTCTGCGCGTTCCGGCGCGAGGACCTGCTGCGCTATGGCGGATGGGTCGCCTGGAACGGGGAGGACAGCGAAGTTACGCTGCGCTTCGAGCGAGCGGGGTACCACACGCGGTTCGAGCCAGGAGCCGCCGCTTTCGAGGACGTCCCGGCCAACTACGACCAGCTCCGTCGGCAACGTGTCCGATGGAACCGAGGGGGGCTATTCGCGCACCGTCCGCACATGGGGGCGGTCGCCGACCCGGCGCTCGAGTATGGAGGGCTCGCGCTGATCTATTGGTTCGTGTTGTTCGCCCGCGGGGGACTTCGCGGCATCGTCTATGTCTGGGCGCTGATCGCGACGCTCCTCTTGCTTCCGACGCTCTACCACGTAGCGATCATCGCTCTCCTCCTCTTAGTGCCGAGAGGGCTGGTCATGGCCTACTACATGGTCAAAATGTACCGGGGGAGCGACCTCCCGTGGATCCTCTTCTGGCCGGTCGGGAGCGTGATCAAGCAGTTCTACGCGCTCGAAGCCTACGGTACCATGCTCCCCGGCGCGGCACGAGAGTTCACGGAGTAGGACGAGCCGTTTAGAGCGACGGAGCGGGCAGCTCGATCAGCAGGTACTGGGTGTTAGCGTAGTAGAGAAGCGTCCCGAACTCGGTACTGAGGAATTCCGCGGTCCGGGTCTCGATGGGATTGTTGAGGAGAAGGACCCAACGCGTGTTCCACGTCGCCCAGAGCTGCGGGGCTGTCATGACCGCCGGCAGCGTCTTGATAGGGTTGCTCGACTCGGGAGCGGAGAAGGCGAACGAGAGCCCGAGCGACGTGTTTCCGATGGCACTCGAGCTCCGTGAGCTCACGGTGAGCGTGCTCGTGGGCTTGCCGGGCTGAACGACTCCTGTGGTCCCCGGACGCATGACCGCGTTGATTCCAATGTGACCCCCGTAACCGAAGGTCGTCAGCGAGAAGTCAGAGGTACCCGTTTGCGTCACGTTGAGGGTAGCGAGAGGCAGGTTCGTGAGCGACGCGGAAAGGCCCTCGAGCTCATGCCCCGCCGCGGCGACCGCGCTGACAGCGGTCGTGCCGGACGCGCTTCCGCTGTTCAATACGGTGGTCGTGGTCACGGTGAGGTTCGCGTCCAGGAAGCTCACGACGAGAACCGGGGCGTTGGACGGCAGGCTGACCACGACCTGCGTGGTAGGATCGTAGACGGGAACGGGGGTCGACGTTCCAGCCCACAGGACGGCGAGCTCCGACGGGTTCAGCCCCAGGATGTTCTCGGCGTATCCGTCATAATAGATGCCGAGGCTCGGAGCCCCTACGAAGTTGCCCGTGCTGAGCCCGTTGACCTGGGCCACCATCAATCCATTGGTCGCGACCCAATGGGCGGTGACCGCAAAGTGCGCCATCTGCGATGCGCGAATCACGCTGGGGGTGAAGTCGAACGTCCCCGCGTGCAGCGGCAGGTAGGTATTGCGGTTCGTGAGAGCCGCGACCCACTTGTCCGTTTGCGTAGAGTCCGTGATCACGGATCCTGGCACGCCGGCGTTCTGGAGCGCATGGATCGTTTGCAAGAACTCGGAGTCATGCCCTATCGCGGTGTACTGCAGCTCGTCGGCCTGAAAAGCGGGGACGGAGACGAGTGACGCCAGGAGGACCACGATGACGGCCGCGATGGCCGCCACCGCGACAGCGGCCGACGCGCTGCGGGGCCGTGGACGAGCCGTCGATACAACGGCAGGATCCGAGGAAACGAACCCGGCAGGATGCGTCGGGCCCCAGGGAAATGGACGGGTACCCGTGGGTAACTCATCGAGATACCACCGGATCGCAAAATCGGCTGTGAGCACGCCGCCCGCGATGAGCGGTATGTAGAGGACATAGGCAAATCGACTGAAGTCGGTCGCGATATGAAGTAGATAGCCCACCGCCGCCCCTCCCATCGGCACGATACCCCACGCGGCGAGGGCCAGCACGCTGAGGGAGAGCCACTGAGGTCGAGCCGCCCGACAGATGAGAAGGACAAGGAGAATGAAAACGATCAGACCGATGATGATGTCAAAGGCGACCGCCGGCGTCAGCTTCACGCCGTGATGGACGAGCGAGATAATGAGACCGACGTGGAAGGGAGAGATCGCTTGGACAAGCGTGGAGGTCGTGCTTCCGACGTTCAGGTAGGTCGGGTGGGGGATGTGAAGCAACCACGTGAGCCCATAGTAGCCTCCGACCGAGGTGATGAACAGCAGTATCCCCCCGATCGAATAGCCGGAGGTGAAGACCTCGCGGGGCAGCCTTCGCGCGATCAAGAGAAAAAGGCCGAACACGACGATGAATCCTACCACGACGGCGGCCGCAAGCGAGTGCGTCAGTACAGTGGCGGAGACCGCAGCCCAGAACGCTAACAGGTATCCCGTACGGCCGCTCTTCAGAAAACGTAACGCGAACGCGACAGCGAGGACGAGGAAGACGAAGCTAAGGAGGAAAGGGTAGGAACCAAAGAATACGAGGCGCATGAACCCGGGCTCGAACAGCACGAGTCCCTCCAGAAGGAGGGCGAGAGCCCTCCGGTAGAGGATCGTGGTCCCGAGGTAGTAGACGGAGGCACCCAAGGCAATGACGGTGATTCCCACGTAGGCCAGCGAGCCGGTCACGGGGCTGCCGGTGAGGCCTACGGCAGCCCCGAGGATCGGGAAGGAGATGGGCGCGTAGCCGATCGGGACGGATTGAGGAGGGAAATGCAGCCCGACGAACGCATAGCCGTAGGTGAGCCAGCGACCTTCATCGCTCCCTGAAGGAATGGGCTGCTGCGTAAGGAACCACTCGATGATCAGTACGACTCCGAGAGCGATGAGGAGCGCCGCCGCCCACCCCCCATGATCGGGCTCATCTCCCGACGGTAGGCCCCGCCGGGCATCCAACGTGTCCGCCACGCGGGGAAACCATGGTCTTGGCTGGATCGCGGACGGGGTTGGCCGAATGGAGGAAGGGGCCGGCGCCGACGGTGTACTCCGGATGCCTCGAGCTCCCGGCGGCGGAACGATGCCGGACCCATTCCTGTCCATGTGCGGCTTCGCTCGGAGCGATGGTGACGGACCGCCGAGTCAAGGAGAAGGCCTCCCCACCACTACATAAGAACTACGGGAGACCGGGAGGCGTCTCGTTCGGAGTGCTCCGTCGGGACCTCCGCCTTCACGCATCGCCAATCTCGGCAAGAGGTATATGGGCGCGCGAATCGCAGCCATGTGTCGGGAGACCCACGGTGACTCACCACGGATACTGCCTCTGGCTGACCGGATTGCCGAGTGCGGGCAAGACCACGATCGCGCGCGCGCTCGAGCCGAAGCTCCGCGCGCGAGGATGGAATGTGGAACTTCTCGACGGCGATGAAGTGCGACAGGGCCTTAGCGCGGACCTAGGGTTCGACCGGGCGGCGCGGGAAGCCCACGCACGACGTGTGACGTACGTCGCCAAACTGCTCGCACGAAACGGAACGATCTCACTCGTCGCGCTTATCTCGCCGTACGCGTCGACTCGCGCCCGGGCCCGGGCCGAGATCGTCCGGCTCGTGGAGATCTACGTGG
>JBAUTP010000167.1:0-6493 GCA_049582265.1 Thermoplasmata archaeon | reverse complement strand
GTCCCATTCGCGTAGGGCATCCATGAGTCCCGGGATCAGCGGGAGGGTAAGACCGGGGATGAGACGTTTGTAGACGGGGAAACGGCGGACCGGAACTCCGTCGACCTCGGGCCGAAAATCCGTCCGACGTTCCCAGTGCGCTTCGTCGAACAGATCACTGCTGAACACGTGAACGTCGGTGCCGCGGTCATGCATCCTTCGACTAACCTCACGGACGAACGTCTCGACGCCGCCCGGCGCGTCGAACCGAAGCGTCACCTGGGCCACCTTCATCGGCCCGCAACCTCGCGATAGACCTCTTCCAGACGGTCGACGACCCGATCCCACGTGTACCGGGGTACGACCGAGGACCTACCGTAATCCCCCCGCTGACGGCGAAGGGGCTCATCGTTCCAGACCTCCTCGAGCGCGGCGGTGAGTGCCTCGACATTCCCTGGCGGCACCAAACGGCCGGCCTTCCCGTCCTCGATGAATTCCGGAATGCCGCCCACGCGCGTCGCGATGACCGGAGTTCCTTGGGCCAGCGCTTCCAAGAGGACAAGGCCAAACGCCTCGTACTCACTCGGCAGGACCAGCACGAGGGCCTCGCGGAGGCCAGCGGCCACGAGGGCTTCATCGCTGAGGTATCCCGTGAATCGCACCGCGTGCTCCAGTCCCAGGGAGCGAACCTGCGTTTCCAACGCGGGCCGCATGCCTCCGTCCTCGCCCACGATCACGAGCCGGGCGGACGGCTCGCGCTGTCGCACCTTCGCAAACGCGGAGAGGAGTACCTCCAGTCCTTTGTTCGACGCCAGCCGGCCAATGAAAAGAGCGAACGGTCCGTCGACCCCGAGGGTGGCGGCGAAGCGGGTGGCAGAGGATGCAGCCGTGGCCATCGGAGCGTACCCGGGTGGGATGATGACCACCGGTGGGAGCGGGAACCCGTTCTCACGGAGCAGTCGTTCCTCTTCGCGGCTTTGCACGATGACGCGGCGCGCGGAGGCGACAACGGGTCCTCCAAGCCGACGGTCGTAGAACCGACGCAGACGATGCCGAAGGTTTCCCCCCCAGATCGACCAGATGGGGTGATAGTGCGCCGTGAGGACCCAGGGGACGCCCGTACGCCGGGAGAATCGCGCGGTCACCGAAGCATGGTTCGTTCCGTACGTGTGGACATGGACCACGTCAGGGGCCTCGGATCTCAACGCTCTCCCGAGCCCTCGAAAGAAGGGATAGTGAAGGTCTCCCGGAAGCGAGAACGCGCGAAGCCGGCGGACGTGGACCCCCTCCACGACGGCCTCTCGTGGGATATCGGATGGCAAGCGGTTCCAGGGGATCTCCCGGTAGAGGTCGGTGGCGAGCGCGGTCACGGAATGGCCGCGCGTAGCGAGCCGGTGCGAGATCTCGCCCACATGACGTTCAACGCCGCCGGGTGCGGGAGGGTAACGGGTCGAAACTTGGACGAGCTTCACGACGGGGCCTACCCGGCCCGTGGGGTCGCGAGCCGCATCGCGAGCTTCTTGTAAATTTCCGCGGCACGGGCCACCGCCTCGATCTTCACGTATTCGTTGGCTTGGTGGGAAAGCTCCTCTTCGCCGGCGCCAAAGATGACGACGCGGGGGCTCACCTGAGTATAGTGGACGGCCTCGGACGCATGCACGAGGACGGTCGACTCGGCCTGGGAGATCTCCTTCAGCAGCCGGACGACCTCGCTGTTGGGGTCGATCTGCACCGCGGGCATGCTGAGGATGCGCCGCAAGGTGAACGGGGTCTTGATCCGCCGAAGGTGCTCCTCGATCTCACGGTAGAGCTGGTCGGGGTTGTAGGGAGGCGGGAAACGAATGTCCACCTCTGCGGTCGCTTTGTTCGGGACCACGTTGATCCGCGTCCCGCCGCTGAACGTCCCAATGTTCATCGTGACCGAGCCGAGCTCAGGGTGAGCGATGCGTCCCTTGAAGCTCTCGAGTCCGCGGAGGATCCGCATCATTTTCGAGATGGCGTTCTCGCCGAGATGGGGCATGGCACCGTGAGCGGCCTTGCCGCGTGTTTCGATGGCGAGGTCGAGCACTCCTTTCTCCGCGAAGGCGACTCGTAGGCCGGTGGGTTCTCCCACCACGATCGCCTTGGCACGCCGAAGGGCGAGCGTTTTCGTCAGTGCGAGCGCCCCCTGCATCGTGGTCTCCTCGTCGGTCGTGAACGCGAGCACGACAGGCGTCTTGCGTGCCACGAGGTCCTGTGCGGCTTGAAGCATCGCGGTCACCGTCCCTTTCATGTCGGCCGCGCCTCGGCCGTACATCCGGCCCGAAGCTACCTGACTCTGGGAAAAGCTCCAGTAATCCCCAATCGGAGGGGTATCGAGATGCCCCGAGAGGACCACTCCGCTCTGGCCGTACTCGGCGAGCAGGGCCGGTGCGGACGAATCCCCAAAGAGTGTGTTGCGCATGTGGATCTGGTCGGTGAAGGACTGGACGTAGTCCAGCGCCTCCTGCTTATCGGAGAATGGGTCGCTGGGGATCTTGATCAGCTCTGCCAGCATGTCCACCATCTGGCGTTTCACCGGATGACGAACCTCCTGCCCGCATCGCACACCGTGCGGTCTGCGGGACCGTAATCGGACCGAAAGAGGCACCCCCCTTTAACCGTTGGCAAAGTGACAAAGTTCCCTTTTTCATGGGGCGTTCGCCTCGGGCCCGCTGGACTCGAATGGCTTATGGTTCCCTCGATTATCCAATGCTCTGGTTCGTACGGTGAGCGCTAGCGAGTTACGTGTCGTCGATACCCGGGATGAGTCCCTGCGCGGCGCCATGATGGTGGTCGGATTCCCGACGCACGGGCTTGTCGGATCCGTTGCCGCCTCCTACCTCGTCCACACGCTCGATATGACGTCGGTTGGCTACCTCGTGAGCGAGGACTTTCCCCCCACCGTGATCATGGAGGAAGGGGTCGTCGCGGCCCCGGTCCGGTTCTACGCGAGTAAGCTCGTCTGCGGGGTAGACCGGACGTGCGAACAACTCGTCGTCGTCATCTCCGACATCCAACCGCCCGTGGAGATGCTGAACCGTCTCGCGCGCGCCATCCTCGAATGGGCGGAGGCGAAAGGAATCCAGCTCGTGATCGCGGTCGAAGGCCAGCCGGTCGACCAGGAGTTCAAGGGAGAGGCCCGGGTCGTGGCCATGGCGAACCGAGCCGCTGCTCCGCTGCTGGGGAAGTACCATTTCGATCCGGCTAACGGTGTCGTCACAGGATTCGCCGGCGGGCTGCTGCTCGCCGCCATCGGGCATCAGGTCCCGGTCCTGTGCGTCGTCGCCCAGGCCCACAAGGATTATCCCGACGCCCGGGCGGCAGCGAAGGTCATTGAAACCATCAATCCCCTCGTTCCGCTGATGCTTCTCGACACGAAACCGCTCCGGGACAAGGCCCGACAGATCGAGGCGGAGGTGCGGAAGAGCCTTCAACAGCAGCAACAATCGATATCGGACATGCGCGCCAGCGAGCCGGTCGGGCCAGGTGAGATGTATCGCTGACACCACGGCCCGCCCGACGTTCGGCCCCGGCGTGGGCGCGTCCAGCGCCCGCCTTCGCGAGTTCGGCGCCGGGGACATTCCCATCATCTCGGAGATCGTCGCGGAGGGCCTTCACGAGCACTATGACCCATCTTTGTATGTCTCCCTCTCGCAGCAGTGGCCCCAGGGATTCTTGATAGCGGCGGACGCGTTGGGCCGACCGATAGGGTTCCTGCTCGGCGTTTCCCAGATCGAGCATGAGGCTCGCATCCTGATGTTCGCAGTCGATCGCGATCACCGCATTCAGGGGGTGGGCTCGACACTCATGAAGGCCTTCTTGGAACGATGCCGTGACCGCAGGTACACGCGCGTGACGCTCGAAGTCCGCGTGAGCAATGCCACCGCCATCCGATTTTACACCGGGTTTCGGTTTTCCGTAATCGAGCTGCTGCGGGGCTACTACTCGGACGGCGAGAACGGGTATCAGATGGCCCGACCGGTTGACTAGCCACCCCGAAGGCACTAAGGCTAAAGCCCTCGTTTCCTCCTCCCGCCGGGATGGCGACACTTTGGCCGACGGCCCGGGACCTGATGACCCCGGAGCCGGTCACGGTACCTCCCGAATCCCCATTGTCTCGAGCGCTCGGGCTCATGCGCAACCGAGCCATCCACGAACTCCCCGTACTCCGGGGTCACCGCTTGATGGGGATGATCACCTTCGAGTCCATCGCGCGACGCACGAACCTACCGTTAAGCACGAAAGTGCAGCACCTCCTCCTGCTGCCCCCCCTCATTACGCAGACCACGGAGTACCCCGAGATCGCCCAGCAGCTGCTCGCCGCCGGGCTCCGGGCCGCCCCGGTCGTGGGCCGCCGCGGGGAGCTCCTCGGCATCATCTCGCGGACGGACCTGGTGCGTGTTCTTCCGGACCTTCCGTCGATCGCACGGCACATGGTGGAGGACTTTGCAAGCCCCGTCGGGCTCACCCTACGCGAAACCGCCCCTTCGGGGAGCCTCTTCGGCCACATCCGGCTGCTGGAAGAGCACCCGCTACCCGTGGTGGACCGGCGCGGCCGTCTCGTCGGGGCCGTCGGCGTTGCGGACCTTGGACGTATTCTCTGGCGCCCGATGCGAGGCGGTAAGAAGGACGCCCTTCCGGGGCGTAAGGTTCTCGGGGTCGAGATCGGTACGATCATGAACTCACCGCCTGTCACTGTTCCGCTCGGCACCTCCGCGGGCATCGCGGCACGGCGTATGGCGACGGAGCGTGTGTCGAGCGTCTTCGTGGTCGATGGGGGCCGCCCGGTGGGGGTCGTCTCCCAAACGGACCTCCTCGGCTTGGCGGTGGGTGAGAACGCGGGGGGCCAGGACGTCGGAGACGTCTACGTTCAGGTCCACGGGCTGAGAGGATCCGGTGACGCCGAGTTGATGACGGAGATCGATCGGCTCGTGGCGAAAGGATTGAAGCACGTGCAGCGCCATGTTCGCTCCCGGCTCCTCAGTTTGCACATCACGCCCCAGGGGACGCACCGCACAGGAGACGCCGCGGTGCAGGCGAGGCTCTACAGTGACGAGGGAACGTTCTACGCTTCGCAGACCGGCTGGAATCTCTTTGCGGGGATCTCGAACATCATGGATGAGCTGACGGAACAGACGCGTCGGGCCCGCGATGGGCGACGCCGCGGGGCAGGTGCCCGGCGCGGCTCCCCCACGGATGCCGACGTGACCGCCGACCCTGAGCTCGAGGCCAAGATCCGGTCGGCGACAGGCCTCGACAACGACTGACCGTAGGAGAGGACATGCTTCCGGGAGGTCCGCGCAACGAGCGCCAAATGCAGATGATGATGAAGCGGCTCGGTCTCACGACGGAGCCACTCGGCGATGTCGAGGAGGTGATTGTTCGGATGCGAGACCGCGAACACGTGTTCAAGGATCCCGAAGTAACGATCCTCACGATCCAAGGGGTCCGAACCTACCAGGTCGTTGGAACACCCACCGTTCGCGCTCGCCCATCGAAATCCGAGTCGACCCCCGTGTCGGCTCCCGCGACCCCGGCAGGCCCCCCAGAAGAGGACGTGAAGCTCGTCATGGAACAATCCGGGGTCGACCGCGCGGCGGCGGTCCGCGCATTGGTGGAGACCGGGGGTGAGCCCGCCGAAGCGATCCTGCACCTTTTGGCCCAACGAGGTCAGGGTGGCGTCTGAGCCCCCACCTTCCATCGACCAGGAGTGCGTCGAAGGCTACGTCTTCCACCGTCCGCCGTTGCAGATTCTGCTCTTCCGGCGTCCTCCGGATCGCGGAAATATCTGGGCACCCGTGAGCGGAAAGGTCGAGGCCACGGACTCGGACTATCCCTCGGCACTACGCCGCGAGCTACTCGAGGAAACGGGGTTCGACCAGGTGAATCGGGTCTTTCCGCTCGATTGGGAGGTCATCTTCCCCATGGAGGGGCAACGGTGGCGGCTTCACGCGTTCGGGGTCGAGCTCCACAAGGTGAGCGTGCCCACGCTGAGCTCGGAGCATGCCGAGTTCGCCTGGCTGTCCGCCGACGATGCCTCCCGCCGACTGCACTATCCGGACAACCGCGAGGCCCTCGCACGGCTTCTCGCGTTCCTCGACCGGGAGGGCCCGCCGAAGGCTCCCCCAACCGTCTAGTGCTCTCCTCCCCCCACGCGACTTCATTCTAGGGCGGGGGGATTGACACCCATTGTGTGGGGATCACAGAAAATTCTCCCATTCCCTCGGAGAACGTGCGCCCCGCGCGGTAAGTAGGCGTAGAGTCGCAGTCGAACGCCTAGATCGCTCGGGATTTCGCGGCTACATGGGATACCGGGCCGTCGAAGGGGAGGTATCGGTCAGGATGGAAAAGAACGAATGTTACGAATGGGTTTCTTAGTTGCGCGTGACAGAACGGGAACGAATTGCCGCGTAAGCGATCATGGCGATCCCGACTGCGACGGCGATGGCGCCGATGATGATTCCCGAAGCATCGCCTTGAGTTAGCCCTGGAC
>JBAUTP010000166.1:0-2809 GCA_049582265.1 Thermoplasmata archaeon | reverse complement strand
GCTTACACCGCGCACCATCGGTATCATCGTCTCAATTTGCAGTTGGACGAAAAGGCGCATGAATGCGCATAAATACACGCAACGCGCGATGGGCGACAGCTCGGACTCGCTCGTAAGGCGGAGGGCTTTCAGGGGAGGATGCGTCCAACGTCGATGGGAGGGGTGGTCGGCATCTTTGCGGCCGTTCTCCTCCTGGGGATAGTACCGTTCCCAGCATCCGGCGCGTCCGCCGTCATCGGGGTTCGGAGCGGGTCCCTCGGTTCAGCTAACGCGACCTTGACCGAGGCGACCACGGGCGAACCGCTCGGGAGCGGATTCTGGGGGACGACGATATCGGCGGAAGCTCCGATCACCGAGAACACCACGGCCTACGTGAGTTCCGTCAGCACGCACTGGGTGGTGTGGCCGGGAGGTGCGCTGGGGGACACTTTCGACTATCTCAACAGTTCGATCCACGAGGACCAGGGCATGAGCGATGCCGCGTTGACCAATGCCCCTGCCTTCGTGCGTTGGTGCGAATCCGCCCGCTGCGAAGCGATCGTCCAGGTGCCCGGTGAGATCGATTCTCCGGCCACGGCAGCGGCCGAGGTCGGGTACCTCGAGCAAGACCTCGGGTTCCATCCAGCCTTCTGGGAGATCGGGAACGAGCCGGCCCGCTGGACGCATTTTGGCATCCCTTGGGCCAAGTGGGGGGATTGGCAGACCCAGGAACCGACGGCCCTCCAGTACGCCCAGCTCGTCCGAGCCTACGTGGCGGCTATGCGCACGGTCGACCCCCACGCCCAGATCATCGGATTTCCTGGATTCGGAAAAGGAGAGTACGGGGAGGCCCAGTGGATTTCCGACGTGGTTTCGATCAACGGGCCCAACCTCTCCGCAGTCGCCATACACGTCTATCCCGACGGCGATGGTCCCGCCGTGGGGCCGAACCTGGGACACTTCTTGTCCACGATCGAGGTCGACAACAAAGGCTCGCTTCTCTACCGCGTTCCGTTGGACCAGCAGGCGATCGCTTCGGCGTGTCCCACCTGCCACATCGCCCTTTTCGTGACGGAACTGGGTTCGGAGGTTCGCTACGGGACCGATACACCGCTTGTCGAGGGGTTTCCCGACACGCTCTATATCGCCGGTGAGGTCATTGAGGCGATCGACCTCAAGATCCCGAACGTGGACTACTACGCGCTCTCCGATCCTACCGCCGGTTCTTGGTTCAACCTGACGGGACCGGCTCGACCGGCCTTCCAGCTCTACGCGGAGCTCTTCAGCCGTCTCGGGCCGACGGCCTATCCGGTCTCGATCGATGCGACGAACGGTAGCTCATCCGTCACAAACCTCTATGGCGTCGCGACGACCGGGGGAGCGGGGAACTCGACCGCGTTCCTCGTGGATAACGCGAATCTGACGACGGGGGTGGCGATACAGCCGGCATCGATCGCGGGTCTCACAGGCGGGCCAGCCGAAGAGTGGGCCTGGAACAGTTCGACGCAAGAGCCGGTCACTACGTTCTGGCCCCAGGGCCTTCCCGAATCCATTGACGTTCCTGCGTTGAGCCTCGCGCTCATCGAAGCTTCGCCCGCGCATGCGGAGCCCGTCGTCGTGGACGCTTCGGGACTCGCGCCGGGAACTCGGTGGTATGCTACCCTTGGGACCACATTGGAAACGACGGCGAGTGCTGCCTTGACCTTCTTCGCGGTACCGGGTGAGCTCCCGCTAGACCTCGAGGGGCCCGTGGTCGAGTACTCGCCCACGGTCCGATTGGTCAGTTCCGGAAACACGACGGTGACCGTCGGGGCCAACCCGATCTCGGTGAACGTGTCGTTCACGGAACAGGCGTGGGTCAACGTAAGCGCAGCCCCCCAGGACGGCGGCGGCGTCTACCCGCTGTCGAAATGGTGGAATGTTTCGACCAACGTGAGCATTAATGCGGGAGCCGAAACCGGCTTCACCTTTGGTCATTGGTCGGGGTCGGGGCTGGGTAGCTACTCGGGAACCCGCAATCCTGCGGATCTTGTGGTCGACGGACCGATCACCGAGGTCGCCGTCTTCGGAGGAGGGTTCAACGTTACGTTCGTTGAGCGAGGCCTTGCGACGGGGACCGCTTGGACCGTGGACGTTGAAGGGCAGTCGCTCACCTCGTACGACGCCATGATGAGCTTTCAGCGCGTCAACGGCACGTACTCCTTCTCGGTCGACTCGCTCGAAGGCTTCTCTCCTACCCCTTCGGAAGGCACGTTCGTCATCGCGGGAAGCACGCTGGAGGTAGGTATCAGCTGGGGCGAGAACGGGGCTTCATCGGGGCCTACGCAGGTCGGGGTGACCTTCGAGCAGGTCGGACTTCCGTTCGGTCAGCTATGGTGGGTTCTCATGGATAAGGCGACGACAACGGCCACGGGAAGTCGGCTGGTCGCGAACGCCGTGAACGGAACGAACCTCTATTCGATAGGAGCTTCCGACGGGTACCAAGCCGAGCCAAGCACGGGAAGCGTTCGGATCGAAGGCGCGCCCGTGGAAGTATCCATTAGCTTTGGTCTGACGAAACATGCCGTAACCTTCGAAGAGTCCGGTCTGGGAACCGGAGTGTCGTGGTCCGTGACGCTTGGAAGCTCGGAGGCAAACGCGACGTCGCCTTCGGTCGAGTTCTTGGTGCCGGAGGGGACGTATCCATTCCATGTCATCGCTCCCCTCGACTACGGATCTAACGTAACGACGGGGACGATAACGGTCGGGAATGCCGCGAGGGTCGTCTCGGTAGCCTTCTCCGAGAAGGTTCTCGGAACCGGAAGCTCGATCCAGCTCAACGCCCCACGTG
>JBAUTP010000165.1:0-2771 GCA_049582265.1 Thermoplasmata archaeon | reverse complement strand
GGCTGGCACCCGTCTTACCCGGCCCTTACTTCTCGAGCTTTTTAGGCTCGAGAACAGCCTACACTTAGTGTAGGCACTTGGAGTTCCCCCATCGTGGTTTCCCACATTGTGGAGGTTTCGTACCTGCTGCGTCCCGTAGGACCTGGATTCGTGTCTCAGAATCCATCTCCGGGCGACTTCTCCCAAAGCCCGTACCCGTCTACGGCTAGGGGGTCCGTGAAACCCCCTACAACCTGATAGGCCGCAGACCCATCCTCGAGCCCCGAAAGATTTGGACCAGGGAGCCTTCCATCATCCCAGGCCTATCGGGTATTATCCCCAGTTTCCCGGGGTTATCCCCGTCTCGAGGGCAGATTGTCCGCGTGTTACTGAGCAGTGCGCCGAGGGCTTACCCCTCTCGACTCGCATGGTTAAAGCGAACTCCAATAGCGGTGCCCGCCGGCAGGATCAACCGGATTTCTTATCACACTGGATACATACGATCGTGACCGATCTTCGCTGACTGGCGGAACTTATGCTCTTTGACGATCAAGCTCTTATTCGCGTCTCTTCCCACGTCGGTCCCAAGAGGTCTCTCCCCGTCTCCAAGGAGGGGTTCTTGGGGCCCCACGCCCCTTCGGGCCACTGTGACGCCTCCTGGAAGAGACCGGATCATGTGTCCCCGGCTCGCCGTGGTGACGTCCCGTGGCGGGCCCCTTGCGGGTCCACGCCGGCGGTAGCGCGTAGCACCTGGTCGTCGTATTTAGCGGTTACCGCCCTTCCGGCGTTGAAACCGGATGGCCCCTGGGGAGTCCACCTGTTTCCATGCCTCCTCAACCGGTTTCACGAAGGACGGAGCGATTCGGTCCTGTACCACCTCGGACTTCCCGGAACGG
Organism: Thermoplasmata archaeon; assembly: GCA_049582265.1. Lineage (GTDB taxonomy): Archaea > Thermoplasmatota > Thermoplasmata > Lutacidiplasmatales > UBA184 > Lutacidiplasma. The sequence goes on along the minus strand of JBAUTP010000165.1, from coordinate 1,896 downwards.
GCCGCTGGACGAGACTCGATGCCGGGGGCTTCGATGAGGTTACAGAACCTGCCGGAGCCAGTCTTTAAGCGGAACCCCTGGCGTCCCGAAGCATGCCCGAGCGGGGCCATCGGTTCTACGGGACCACGACGATTCGCCTCTCCCGCGTGATCCACGCCCCCCTGCGGTACGTGTACGACTGGTGTACGGACTACCGGAACGACGACGGCCGATTCTCGAAGGCGCGTCCTCGTCCGACCTTTCGCGTGATCCGAATCTCGCCGCGTCGCGTACTTCGCCTTCGCATCGCCGGGGGAACCGGTCGCGACCCCGCGATCGCGGTTGACCTGGTTCGTCTGAGTCCCCCAAACTCCTGGCACCTCGACCAAATCGATGAGACCGACCAACAATCTCTGGATTACCGCCTCACTTCACTGGGCCGGGGGCGGACGCGCCTCTCGCTGCTGGTCACGGAGCGTTGGGTCACGCCCGATTTTCCGACGAAGGAAGAGCTCCGGGCGCGGGTGGGGAGGGTTTGGGGCCGGTTCGGTGCCGCGATCGAGGCCGACTTCCAAGCCGGTCGGCCTGCCAAGGGAGCGTGACGGGTCCTCAGGAGGACTGTCGCGCGCCGTTCGAGGTATACCCACTCATCCGAAAACCCCACCCGGTGCTGTACCACTTCGCGGCTTCCCGCAGCGCCGGTCGGACAAGCGACGGTGCTCAGGGCCCCGACCGCGATACACGTCCGTTGGATTGGAACTGTTCACGTACTCGACGACCGCCTTCATAGCCATCCATTCGGCCCATCCAGTTTCAACGCCCGCCCTTCCAGGCGGCGGACCAGGCCCGGAAGCTCCGTGAGCGAGGTGATCTCGGGCGGGTCCTCGCCGAACCCCGTTCCCGCTCGGCGGAGCCAGACGGAGTGGAGGCCAGCGGCGCGAGCGGCGCGGGCGTCGGTGTTGGGAAGGTCCCCTACGTAGAACGCCTCACCCGCCGGCACGCCGACGCGCTCGACAGCTCGACGAAAGATCTCAGGGTTCGGCTTAGCCACACCCTCGGTTCCTGACGATACCACGAGCTCGAAGTAGCGGAGAATGTCAGCCTGCTCCATGTACTCCTTGATCGACTCGACGGACCGAGAGTTCGATATCACGCCCAATTTCCGGTGCTCCCGCGCGAGCGCGTCGAGGCACCACCGTGCGTCGGAGAAGACCTCGCCCGAGGTCCGCGGTAGCGTTCGCAACCGGTCCACGAAGCGGATGACCGTCGGCTCGGGGTTCACGGTGCCGGCTGCCTCGTCCAGGACCTCCTTCCACCAGAGCTGCTCACTGAGGCCCGAGGGGTCGAGCTCCTGCCAGTGGCGGTAGGCATGGGCGAGCGCTTCCAGGCCCACTTCCACCCCAACGCATCCGGCCGCATCGACCCACCCAGAGAAATCCTCGAAGTCCATGAGGGTCCCGCCGAGGTCGAGGAAGACGGCACGGATCCGCCGACGGTCCCCCGAGGTGGGGGATGCTTCCGAGGTCCCCCGCACCATGTCGCTCCTCGAAACCCCTAGGCGACGCTCACGGAGACCACATCGGAGTGACGCATCAGGATCGCGCGAGCGATCTTGAGGTTCTTACCACCTTTCCCAATGGCTCGGGCCTTCCAGGCCGGGTCGACGGTGACGGTAGCGTGTCGGCCCTTTCCCTTCGGCTGAAAATCGACCTGCTTCGGTGTGAACGGGAAGAAGACGTTCTTCACGAGCTGCTCCGGGTCGTCCGAGTATTCCACGACCTGTATTTCCTTCTTGAGCAGGCCCTTGAGGCGCTCGACCAACGCTCCGCCGGGGCCGACCGCCTTATAGATCTCGCCCGGGTAGACCAGGTACACGAGCTTATCTTCGGCCCCGAGACAATCCTTGACCCGCGCGCC
>JBAUTP010000164.1:0-1524 GCA_049582265.1 Thermoplasmata archaeon | reverse complement strand
AGTTTCTCGGGGAGGTGCTCTCGTACCGCCGAGTGGAGACGACGGCTCACGACCAGGGTGAGGAGCGATGCCCAGATCAGCACCTCCGCCACCGACTGGTTCGTGGTGTTCACCTGATCGAGCACATACTGGCTCTTGAGCTCCTTGAACACGAGCTCGATCTCCCACCGGCATCCGTACAGTTGAGCGATCTCCTCGGCGCTCAACACCTCGGGACCGATGTTCGTGAGGTAGGTGTGGTACTTCCGGGTCTCCTCGTCCCAGAGCCCCACGAGACGTGCGGTGAGCGTGTCCCCGCGACGATGCCCCCCATACATCCGACGGATGAAGGCGATCTCGACCTCGAGATCCACCACCTCGCGGTGGAGCTGGGGGACCACCTCGCTCCACCGTTGTCCTTCGACCGCGATCGCCCGGCCTCGATGGACGCGAAGCGAACGGACCAGGGTGGGATCGACCAGTCGATGGAGGCGAGTGAGGTAGTGCCCTCCGTTTTCCTCGATGCGGGCGAACCCCTGGTGCTTGTAGTAACCCAGGTCGAGGAGGAGGACCGACCCCTTGACCCAGGGTCCGGGCTTCAACGTTTCTCGATCGTTGACGCTCTCCGCCGTGACCTCCAGCCGTCGGGGTCCGTTCGATCGCACGCTGAGCAGCGCGGCGATCTTCGCCCCGGCGGTCGGATGGGCGTGGCGAACGGGAGGGTAGTGCGTGACGAGGGCGGCGGAGAGCCGCACCACCGTGGAGTCCTCGATGAGGACATCCTCAAAGGTGGCGAGCTTGGGGCTCAATCGGTTCCCGGGAGCCGCCTTCAGCTCGGCGAGGCCATGGGCCGTGCAAAGGCGGAGGAACTTGACGAGCTCGGGCGTGAATCGATTGTAGAAACTGGCGTAGCTGTGGAGGGGCTTCGCCGCACGATCCTTGTAGACGTGGCGGAGCTGGTCGAGGGAGCGTTGGAGGTAGACCCCGGCCTCGAGGGTGACGGCCCAGAAGAAGGCGACCGGGTCGACCTTGCGGTGACGCTGGATGAACCCGCTCTCTTTCGCGAGGCGGGTCAGAACGTTCGAGGGAAACAGTTCGAGCAGGGTGTCCTGGAGGAAGGTCGACGGAAGGGTACCTCGACGGGGTCGAGCGATCGCTGGCACCCTTCAAGCTCGACGGACCGAGTATGAAGGAAGCGGTTTCTATCGGCATAAGGAGTCGCTACGGACCCTTAAACGATAACGCATGAAGGAGCATTGGACCCACGCCCCGGATCCTTAGAGCTCTGCCCGCGAGCCTTGCTTACCGCCGGCGCGCGCCCAGAACCCCGATGAGGTCCAGAAAGGCCCCTGACCTAAGCGGGGAAGGCCGATGTCTCGTAGGCAGCATCCTCACTCGGAGCCGTGAATTGTAGCAGAGAGTCCAGACCGTAGATTACGGTTGGTCCGGTGAAAGGTGTCGGCAGAGAAGTCCCGTTGTTAACGTCGAGGATGCGAGCGGCCGAGTCCGAACAAATGCCAAAATCGGCTGCGTACAGTTGGGGAT
>JBAUTP010000163.1:0-6595 GCA_049582265.1 Thermoplasmata archaeon | reverse complement strand
GATCCATTTTTTCGATGTTACGAGCCTCAACTGCCTACGGACCCTTCCGTCACTTCGCCGGTGGAAAGACGTCTACGCCGCCGATGGTTTCACGCTCATTGGGGTCCACGCCCCCGAATTCGCGTTCGCGCGCGAGCCCGCGCTGGTTGCGAGCAGCCTCAAACGGCTCGGTATCGATTGGCCCGTCGTCTCGGACCCCGATTTCACCCTCGCGCGCCGATTTTCGAGCCGGTTCTGGCCGTCGACGTTTCTCGTCGACGCACGAGGCAACCTTCGATTCTATCACGTCGGAGAGGGCCGCTACCCAGAAACGGAGGAAATGATCCAACGCCTGCTTTCCGAGCTTCGTCCCGACCCGTCGGCACATTTCCGGCCAGTAGGTCGTTCCGATTCCGACGAATTCGTGGAGGAAAATGTCACGCCCGAACTCTACCTCGGCTCGATGCGGGGACCTTGGACCGGGCCGGAGTTCGTCATCGATGAAGAACATCAGTTTCTTCCCCGTTCTGAAACACGAGAGGGCATCCCGGCACTTGGCGGACCCTGGACCCTCCGAGAACCGTTCCTGGAATCGGCCGGGACCGAGTCGCTACCCGCTCGATTTTTCCTTCGCTATCGTGCCCATGAGCTTTGGCTCGTGGCAGAGCCTCCTCCTGACGCGTCGGCAGAGCTCGCGGTACGCATTGATGGGAGGGTCCCGACGGATCCAGAGCGTGGAGACGACGTGGGCTCCTCAGGCTCGGTCCGCGTTGACGAAGGGCGTCTCTACCAACTCCTTGTGCACCGGGAACTAAAATCCCGTCGACTCGAGCTCATGGCCGCCGTCTCAGGTATCCGACTATACACCCTAGCCTTCAGTACGAAGGGGGCATCCGAGAGCGCGCTGCCAGGTGGTACTCACGCGCCCGGGACTGCCTGACCCTGGCGCACCGCCCCAGAGCTTCACGATTCCGACGGGAATTCCGCACACTCGAAAGGGGTAGATTCTCCACCCGGGCCTTCGGGGGTTAGAGCATCCCCGATCCTGAGCCCCGCCTCTCGCTCCGTCCGACGCTGACGGGAAGCACACGAACGACCCAGTCATCGAAGTGTCGATCCACTTGGAGGTCACTTCGGAAGCACCGTCAAAGCCCTTGCCCGCCCGCGCGCTCCCAGGGGTCCCACCCGACCGCGATGGGCTGAGCCGAGCGGGTGACTCCTCGATTTCGTCGGAAACTCAGAACCTGAGCGAAACTACGAGGCCCCATCTCTACTCCTGGGGAGCGGTTGCAACGCCCGTTCACGTGTTATCGGTTAACATCGAATTCCCCGATTGGACGTTACTTGGGAACGATCGAACGAAGCTTCCTCGTGTCGACGGGTGGAAGGTAGTTCACCCCTCCCCGATTCGCAGGAATCTTCTCTCAGAGGGCAATCATGGCAGCTCGGGTAAGTCGCGAGGCGTTCGAGGTTTCGCTCCGGCGCCGCGCCGGATAGCCCAAACCCGATGAACGCCCGTCGCACTCGCGAAGCGGCGCGACCTCCTCTCCGGAAGCAGGCTCCCAGGGCAGCCATAAGTGGACCGTCAGCGTCGGGACCCGCAGGGATTCAATATGGATTCCGAACTGGAGTCGATTCGTGCGTGGTTCGCCTACATCGCCGAAGCGCGTCGCGGTTACCTTGAGACCCTCGCAAAGCTCCCATCCGAAGAGCTGACTCGTGACCGGGGTGCGTCGCACCCCACCCTTCTCGACATCTTCGCGCATTCTCAAGGTGCACTCTACTTCTGGATGAAAAGCTGCGCGACATTTCCGTTCCCGCCTCAGGAGGGCGAATCCGGCGGTCCACCCACTATTGACGATTTGAGGAAGGATGAGAAGTACGTCCAGACCCAGATCCAAAGGGTCATGGCCGAATTGACCGAAGCCAACCTCTCGCGTACTATCTTCAGGGAAAAAGGGAGAGGGACGGACCACGACTGTCACATTCCGGTACGAGACGCCCTTTGGCACCTTGTCGAGGAGGAACTCCAGCACCGCGGGGAACTCAATGCCCTCCTCTGGCAGATCGACGTCGACGCGCCGGTCTTCAGTTGGATCCGGTGGGCCCACACCGTAGGCCGAATCAAGGACCCACCCTCCTAGCGGCGAGCGGGATGTTCGTGTATGACTCAGAACTGTCGTTCCCTCTGCCGGCGAAATGAGCGAGGACCTGGTTCAAAGCGCGCTCAAGTGAGCAGTCAGCCGTTACGCCCATTCCATCGTAGTTAGCCATAGCTAGGGCTGGGACCCTTCTACGACCCGGTATGGCCGCACCGGGCGACGGGTTCGAAGCAGTCACGGTCCACCTACGAGACATCCACAAGGTACGCAGGTTCTACGCCGAAGGATTGGCCCGAAAGAGCTCCAACTCGACGGGCAGAGGTCAATCGTCCCTCAGGCAAATCGTAGCGTGATTCAACCGGGCGGCTTGCCAACCGGAGAGGCCGCCATTGACGGTTCCCCAAACTCTCAGGAACCTTTGCCACGCGCCCGGTTTCGCTCGGTACGGGGGTCCCACGTTGTAGGAGGTTCCCGCGGCAGACCACTGCGCTGAACGATACCCTATCCCCGCCCACAACGTCGAAGCAAGGCGCGTGGCGTTTCCGCGAGGGTTCGTCGGACTTCCCGGTCCGGCAGACCAGCACCCTGGGCGAGCATCTCAGCCATGCGGAACGGAATCAGATCGTGCGTCGTATGGGCGTCGGAGTCGACAACCAGTCCGACATGAGCCTCCAATGCCAAGCGCGCTACGTGCCCATTGGTAAGGGAGTGCCCGGCCCGGCCGCTGAGTTCCAGGATCGTATCGTGGGCATGGGCAAGCTCTGCCTCCTGAGGAGTCAAAAGACCGGGATGCGCGAGTACGTCGACGTCCCCGTTCTCGAGCGCGGCCCGGTTAGTCCCGGGGGGTACGTTGTGGACAATGCTCTCCCCGTGCACGATGACGATCTGGGCACCCGACGTTCGTGCCCTCCGGACCGCTTCTGCGATCTTATGCGGGAGAACGTCGGTGATCTCGACCCCGACCAACGTCTTCATCGGCTGATCTTCCCAGGCGCGCGCTTCCTCGTGAAGACGCGTGAGGAGGGGTTTGGGGTCTTCGAAACCGACGTGATCCGTGATCGCCAGGGCTCGGTGGGCGAGATGTTCTGCCGCCCACCACATGTCCGTGGCGGACGCCTCCCCGTCGGTGCAATACGTGTGGGCATGGAAGTCGTAGCGCTCGGGTCGCTCATCGAGGGGACGCGCCGGTTGGTAGGGGAGACTCATGGCCTACCTCAAATCTCACGAAGATTTGCGCTTGTCCCTGGTCACACCGGCTGAGGGAGCGAGAGTCGCGGGGCCTGGTAGACCCACGCCACCCGGGACCTCCTCCACAAAAGTGTCACCGATCGATCGCACGGCTCGACCGGGCCCCGTCGTTTCCATCGCGAGAGGGAAGGGCCCGGGCCACCGTTAAAGTTCAATAGCTCTGGTCTACCTATCCGCCCCGCCGATGGTTGACTGGCAAGCCGTGGAAAAGCGCCGAGCCCAAGGCTGGGATTGGGACCGGATCGCGACAGACCCGAAGATCGACTTTCACGCGGACCCTTCGATGGGGGAACCCGGCCGCGCTCTCCGAGCGTTATACTTCCGGCAGAAATCGCGGGGGGGGAGCTCGAAGCAGAAGAAGGAGCACGCGGAGATGGACGAGCCCGACACCGAGCGGCGTTGGGGTCTCGTTCGTGTCGGCTACCTTCTTACTCCGGTGTTCTTGATCTGGGGGGTGCTTGCGTTCGCCTTCCCGACACCGGTAGGGCTCTTCGTTCCCCTCATCCCCTACCTGGTGGCCGGAATTCTCGTTGCTGTCGCCATCCTCGCCGTGGGGCTCTTCCGAACCTCGCGACGTTGGTCAACGGTGTATCGAAACACCGTTGTAGGCGGATTGGTCCTGGGGCTGATCATCGCCTCGGGGCTCGGGATCGTTGCGATCGCCGCTGGCTGCCCTACGCTATCTTCATCAGTCACGGCCGAGCCGCAAGGATGGTCTAAGGCGGCCAACCCTGCGTGGCAGTCGGGCGGGGCGACGGTGTACCTTTTCTACGGCTCGATCGCCTGCCCGTACTGTTCTGCTTCGAGCTGGTCAACGCTCGCGGCCCTGTTCGCGATGGGGACGATTTCTACGGGTCAGCTCTCCTTCGGTTATTCGAGCTCGACGGACGTCTATCCAAACACCCCCGAGGTCTACGTGAACTCGATCCAGGTCTCTTCGTCCTACGTCAGTCTCGACGCGCGCGAAGCGATGGACCCCACGACGATCACGACGCCATCGGTCAGTTGCGTAGAACAGGCGTACGTCACTCAGTACAATCCAGGCTTATCGATCCCCTTCATTGTCATCAACGGTCAGTACTTCCATATCGGAACGGTCGTGAACCCTCCGAGCCTCGCGGGGCTTACGACCAGCACGGTGTACAGCCAGGTGACAAGCCAAAGCGGCGCAGCTTGGGATGCGATCTCTGGTGCCGCCTACATGCAAGAGGCGATCATGGTGAAGGCGAACCATGGTCAACCCACGAAGGTGGCGGATAATCCCAACGTAGCCCCACTGTTAAGTCAGCTTAGTTGACCGTGAATGAAACCTCAGACGCTCCACGGCATCATCCTCACGGCGGCGATCCTCGGTCTTGCTCTCGCGATTTTCGCCACGCTAGAGACCATCGACCCGGCGCTCCAGTCGGCCTGTTCCGTCGACCCGATATTCTCCTGCGGAGCGGTGACCTCGAGCGGCCACACCACGATCTTCGGGATTCCCGATTGGTCGATCGGGCTCGCAGGGTTCGTCTTGCTTGTCGGGCTCGATGTTCCCCTGTACCGAACGTGGAAGCGGCCCTATCTGGCGGGAGTCCTCGCTCTTTCGGCCATCGGACTCGGCCTTTCCCTATATCTCGCGTACGTGGAGGTCTTTGTCATCGGTCACGTTTGCCCCGTGTGCCTTGGGACGTACATTGCGAACGGTTTCGTTCTCGCGGCCGCTCTCGGATTGTGGTTGAAAGGAAAGGATCCCCACGAGGAGACGACCGCCGCGACGTCGGCTTCATCGGCGGCCGCGGGTGCTGACGTCTGATCCCGTTCGTTCAGCCCAGGGTTCGTCCACCCGAGCCCTGCTTCATCAGCCGGCTTAGCGCGGCAGACCGGGAGGCGACTGAGTCGCGGAAGGTTCCGCACTCGTCGGGCTGGTCGTAAATGGCTGGGGCGGGGGGCGGCGCTCCTCGCGCTTCCGCCTCCGAACCCCCCAGACGATGAGGCCAACCGCTACCGCGAGAGCGATAAGGATCGCCGCAAGAATGTAGTATCCTGTGTTCCCACTAAAGCCGAGGAATGTACTCGGCCCCTTCGGCCCTATCACCTGGGTGATGGTCACGGTAGTGGAACCGTCCCTGGAAATGCCGTTAAGGGAAGCGCTGACGGAGACCACGACGGATCCCGCCGACGAGCCGGCGGTGAACGTAACGGAAGGGCCGGTGGTCTGGTTCAACGCACCGAGCGAGTTCGAGACCGTCCAGACGTAGGTTACGCCGGAAAGACACATCCCTCCCGTACAACTCACCGTCGCGGAGAGCGTGAGGGAGCCCCCTAGCGCGACCGACGTCGCGGAGGAGTTGATCGTGACGGAGGCCAGCGTCGGGACGGCCGAGGTGGTGATATTGATCAACGCGGGACTGCTTCGAACGACTCTTTCGGAAAGCGTCGCGTTCACGAACAGCGCCGTGAGGCCCGCGAGCGAACCGGAGTGGAACGTCACGCTGGGGCCGGTGGTTTCATTGAGGGTACCCAGGTGGTTCGACAAGGTCCACGCGTAGGTGGTCCCCGAAGGGCAAGCACCGGAGCTGCACGTTGGGGTCGCGAAGAACACGGAGCTCCCATTGAGCGATATCGTGTCCGATCCCGGACTGATCGAGACACTCGACAGGGCCGACATCGGAAGGGTCGAAACGTTCACGACGGCGGGAGCGCTCTCCTCGGTCACCGCGTTGAGACTGGCATTCACGAAGAGCGCATCCACTCCCGCATGGGCTCCTGCGGTGAACACCGTCGAGGAGCCCGTCGACGAGTTCAGAGTGCCGAGGTCGTTGGAGAGCGTCCACACGAATGTCGTTCCTCCGGGACAAGGGCCGCCGACGCACACGGGAGTGGCGGCGAACGTAGCGTTCGTGCCGACGGAAACGGTTTCTGAGCCCGGACGGATGCTTACCGAGGTGAGCCGCGGCGCGGTCAGCGACGGAGAAAGAACCGAGATCGTCCCTGTTCGATAGTTCGCCACAGCGAGGTAGCTGCTGACGTTGTCCAGGGCGATCGCCGCGGGTTCAGAGCCAACGGGCACCGAACCCACGACCGTGTCATTCGCCCCGTCGATGACCGTTACATTGCTCGCGCCGAAGTCGCTGGGGTCATAGTTCGCCACGTAAAGGTAACCGTTCGCGACGTCGAACGCAATTCCCTCGGGTTGCGAGCCTACCGGAATGTGGTCGACCACCAGGTCTGTGGACGCATTGATCACTGTCACATTCTGGGCGTACAAGTTCGCGACGTAGAGG
>JBAUTP010000162.1:0-6661 GCA_049582265.1 Thermoplasmata archaeon | reverse complement strand
GACCGGTCTTGACGCGGTACCCTCCTCTGGCCATGATCCTACCCCCGATGCCCTCGTTCGTGGAGGTCTTTCCATGATCCTCAGCATCGAGCCCTCTCGGAGCCCTTCCCCCCGCACTCGGGGAGTCGAGCACATCCGGACACCCCAACTGTTCCTCGCGCTTCCCTCGGCACCGTCACTGGAAGCGTCCTTCGAGTGGCCCAGTTGGCTCAGCCCCTCGAGCGACACTCCCGACACCCCCGCCATCCAGCTGATCCCTTTGACCAGCATCCAATCCAGGAGCCGGACAAAATGAGTCTCATCGGCTTGTAATCACGATGACCTGGGACCCCCGCGGGCTTGCCCGGAGCTCGCGGGGGTCGATATTTTCTGATTGTATGTTCTGAACGGGTAGAAGAACCTAACGGCACTTTTTGGGATACCTTTCGAGTCTGAGAAACGGCTGTTTTGGCTCCTCGGCGGCCTCCTGTCCGCGACAAAAGAGAGATATGGGAGGGCCTCTCGGGCGTATCGTTCCGATGAGCGCGGGGAAGGCCTGCCCGTATTGCGGGCATGATCTGGAAGCGGGATTCCTCACCACCTCGAACGGCTCGGGACTCTTCTGGGCGAAAACGGCGGAAACGACCCGCCTACGGCCCCACGGGCTCGAGGTGATCGTGGGGACACAATTCAACGGAACCTATTCGGCCAACGCGCCCGGCCGTTACTGTCGCGGCTGCGGCACGATCATCATCCAACGACCGAAGTAGCCGGTTCCCCGGGTCCCGCGACCGTTACGTCATCGATCACCATGGGCGGCGAGCTCAGGTAGCCCACGAGCTCCGGCTTCGAGCCGATGGCGCGGACCGACCGAAGGATGGAGGGTTGGTCCGAGCCCCCGAGGAGAATCCCCCCTACCGTCCCACCGCGAACGGCTTCGCCCAGATGTCCGTCGTGGATCCGGTAGGCCAGTCGGATCTCCCCGCCGAAAGCGCCCGAGACCGGGTCCGGGAAGGCGAACCCCAGTTGCTCGATCCACAGGCCCTCCTTGACCTGTTCGATGAGCTCCTCCCGAGTCCCCCCCGCCCCCGGCTCGACCACGAGGTTCGTCGCGTGAGGTTGTGGAGGGAAGGGGAAGTGATGCGGCGTCGCAAAGAAGACCCCGGTACGTCGACCGTTCCCCATGGGTCGTTCCTCAAAGAGCGCCCCGTGAAGGAGGTCGTACACGCCGGTGGCGACTCGCCCGTGATCGATGAGCTGCCGACGGCCCTGCGCCGTGCCCTCGTCGTCGTACGGTGCGCTGGCGAGCCCGAAGGGAACGAGCCCGTCATCCCACACGTTCACCGGCTCGCTGCCGACCTCGGTACCGGTGGTGGGCATCATGTTGCGAAGTCGAGCCGCGCCCGATAAGCGGTAGCCCAGGATGACGGGCATTACGTCGGCCAGCACGTGGGTGGGGAAGACCACGGTCGTGCTCCGAGATACGGGGGGTGAGGCGTGTCGGACAGCCTCGGCATGCCGGCACCACGCGTCGACCTCGTTCGGAAAGCCGTTAGGAAGACCGCCCCAGGCCCGAGTGAGCCAGTACTCCCCCGGTGCGGCTCCCTGGGGTCCTCCGGAGGCAGTGACCGCCATCTCGAATTCCACCGTCGTGCGCGGGAAGGCCCTCTCGAGCCCGGTCGAATTGGTTACGGTGACTTGCGCCAGCGCGACCTTGACCGACCCGAAGCTCGGTTGAACGTCCTTCCGTCCTTCGAATCTGTCGAGGAGGGATGCCACGAATCCTTCCAGTACCTTCAGGGGGTCCGCTTGGAGGGCGGGATCGTCCGACTCCACCGTCGGAGCCGGCCCATTGCCGGCCTCGGGGAGCTTCATCGTCTTGACGGGGAACCTTGAGTATCTCGAAGTCGACTCGGCAATCTCCATGGCGTTCTGGATGCCTTCCGGATTGAGCATCGACGAGGCCGCGAAACCTACGCCGAGGTGATCGTTCGCTGGCCGGAACAGGCGCACGCCAAACCCTTCCACCCGTAATGGGCCACGGACCATCTCGACCTCGCTTCCGAGGAGGTGGATCTCGAACACCTCGGTGCGTTCGCCGTAGACGTCCCATGGCTCCTTCGCATGACGACGGAGCTCCTCCGCGACGCGGAACGCGGTGTCAGCTCTTCCGGCGGCCATCAGGCGGGCCCCACCACAGCATGAACGAGCAGGTACGTTCCGCCGGTCGCGACCGGGATGGGGTCGCTGTGTCCCTTCCCGCAAGCGCCGGGGGTCATGGCGAAGTCCTCCTTGCGGCTCACTCCGCGCACCGAGCGCAGGACGTCGAGCACTCGGCCAGAAAGGGCCATCGAGGAATGAAGTGTGGTGAGTTCGCCCCTCTCGATCCGCCGAGCCTTCTTCACCTTGATCTGCATTTGGCCCCCCAGCGGGTCTTCGATACCGCTCGTGCAATGCTGGAGAAGAACACCGTCACGAGTCTCCTTGACGAGCTCGTCGTAGCTGGAGTTCCCCGGTTCAACGAACGTGTTGGTCATCCGAACGAAGGGCCGGCCAAGGAAATTGCTGCGGCGGGTGTTGCCTCGGGGTCGACGGCCCATTTGGGCGGCGGACTCCCTGTTGTGGAGTACTTCCACGAAGCGACCGTGATCGACCATGGTCGTCCGTTCGGTCGCTCGTCCCTCGTCGTCGAAGTAGATGGTCCCATAGCCGTCGCTGAGCGACCCGTCGTCGACCAAACTAAGGATTTCCGGCGCGACCACCTCGCCGAGGATCGGCTTGAGATACGAGCGATTACGGAGGAGCTGGTCCGCCTCGGTCCCATGCCCAAATGACTCATGCGCAAACGTACCCGACGTGCTCGGGTCCATGAGGACGGCCATCGTTCCGGTGGGTGGGGACGATGCCCCCAGCAAGGCGAGCGCATCTTTCGCTACGGCGGTGACCGCGTCCTCGGTGATGACGCCCTCGAGCGTCTCGAACCCTCCGAGCCGCCCCTCGACGAGGCCGTCGTACTCGACCTTGCCATTCTCAATCGCGAGCGGGACGACGGAGGCGGCGATGCGGGAGACGCGTTGATAGCGGAACGCCCCGAACGTTGACACGTAGAGCCGTTCGTCGTCCTCCTCTCCGATCGACGCCACGGCATTCTTGATCCCGGGGACGGACGTCGCCCAGCTGAACCAGCTTCGAGCCAAACGCTCACGTTCTTCCGGGGCGACATCCCGCGATGCCCGTTGAAGGCTCATGACCTGCTCGGCACGCCCCTTCGTCGGTTCTCCGGGGGGTTGCGAACCTATCGCGGACGACGAGAGCCGGGCCCGCAAGGAGTCCACGCACCGACCGACGGCCGCAGGCTCGAGGCTCGCGCTCGCCGTCTCCGACCATCGCTTCCCATCCCATGCTCGGAACACCACGCCCTCGATACGGGGAGATGACTCGGCCCGGGTCGTCGACGTATCCAGGCGGAACGCGAAACCGCCGGATCGCTCGGCGAGTGCCTCGGCAAAACTCGTCCTATCTTCGAGGTGGCGAAGCGCCCGGGAGAGCGTGTCTTCATGCTCCGCCAGCGGTTCCACGAGGGCCGGCCAAGCCGGTTTGGTGTATAATCATTCGCCGCCGGAGGGTCGGGCGGAATCCGGAGGGGAGAAATACCGCAAGTTGTGTGGGACGTCCCACCGTGAGCCAGCGCGCTGCCGTCAAGCCTCGAAGCATCGACCTTGGGTTTCAAGGGTTTGACCACGTCGACATCAAGGTGAAGAACCGGCTCAAATCGCGCCGGTTCTTCGTGGACCAGCTCGGCATGGACGTCATCGGTGAAGGCAGCGATCACACCTTCCTCCTCCTGGGGGACCAGGTCCTGGGTCTCCGCGACGCCGCCGAGAATGAGCCCACCAAAGGCGTCGACCACGTCGCCTTCCGTGTATCGGAGTGGACCGGCCTGAAGAGCCGCATCACGCGAGCTCGCATCCAGGTCACGGGAGAAAAGGAGCGGGAGGACTCACGTTCCCTGTATCTCAAGGGTCCGGACGGGCTACGAATCGAGCTGGTATGGAGACCCGACCCGCATTCCCACCGTGCCGCTCACGTGGACCGGTAGTTCCCTCAGCCCTGCAGCGGGGGTTCCGTTCGGCCCTACCGTCGGGCGGCACGAGCGGGCGCTCGCGCGGAGATGGCGGGGACCGGTGTCAGCCACTCCGAGTACCGTGACTCTTCGCCATGGACAGCCTTCGCAAAGACGTCCATGACGGTACGAGTGATGGGCCCGGGCTTACCGCGACCGATGACGGTGTGACTGACTTCACGGATCGGTGCGATCTCGGCGTAGGTCCCCGAGAAGAACGCTTCGTCGGCTGTCAGCAGCTCGTTCACGGTCAAGAGCTTCTCCACCACGGTATAGCCCTGGTCACGGGCGATACGTATCGTGCTGTCGCGCGTGATGCCGACGAGCAGACTCGACTCGAGGCCCGGGGTAAAGACGGTTCCGTCCCGCACCATGAAGATGTTTTCGCCGGTTCCTTCGGCAATGTACCCGTTGTGGTCGAGGAGGATCGCCTCCTCATATCCGTCCTCGGTCGCGTCGGCGCCGGCAAGGTAGCTATTGAGGTAGTTCCCGCACGCCTTCGCGAACGACGGGAGCGCGTCGGGAGCGGGCTTGCGGAACGGAGAGAGCTTCGCCCGCACTCCGGTCTCGGAATTCTCGCCCAAGTACTTCTTCGCCGCAATAGCCGCGACGGCCAGCGAAACCTTGCCCTTCAGGTTCTTCACGCCCAGCGCGGGCTCACCCCGGTAGACCAGGGGGCGGATGTACGACGGGACGAGATCATTCGCTGCCTGGGTCTCGATAATGGCCCGCACAATCTCGTCCTCGGTGTAGGGAATCGCCATCCGGTAGATCTTGGCCGACATGACCAGACGACGGACGTGCTCTGGGAGGCGAAAAATGGCCGGGCCCTTGGGGGTCTCGTAACAACGAATGCCTTCGAACACTCCCACGCCGTAATGCAGGGTGTGGCTCAGCACATGGACGTGAGCCAAGTCGGAGTCGACCAGAGTTCCGTCCATCCAGACCTTCTTCGTCCTGGCTGGCATCATAGCTCGTATGTCCTCCTTCCGGGGGGCTGACGCCCAGGCTCATGGAGCCCGCTTGCTCGCTTAAGGGTTTGCCGAGCGAAAAGGCCGGCACTGGCAACAACGGGGCCGGTACGACGCAGTGAGAAGGAGTCTCCGTCGTGTTATCGCGCGTTGGCCCGGCTTTCTGAGGATGGTAGCCAGGGCCCGATCCCCGGGCCGAACCGAAAGGAGTACCTCGACGCCAGCTCCAGGGGGAGGTTCGATCCTGAAGCGATGAAACCAGATGGGCGAATCCCGGCTCGAACCGCTCCCTCAACGTCGGCCGATCAGGAATCCTCGACCATGACCGCGTTCGGCGGTTCCATGCCCGCCTCGTCGAGTGCCATTCGAAAAATGGCCGGTTCGGGCTTCCAGACTCCGGCGCCCCTGGGGGTGAACCTCACGTCGAGGAAAGGTGCTAGTCCGATCCGCCTCAACTCGTCCATCTGAACCCGGTCCTCTCCGTTCGAGACCACGCTTACTTTGGCGCACTTACGCGCCAATCGAACCACGGCCGCCGAGACCGGATCCGGCCGAAGGTAGTTTCGTAGGCACGACGGTACTCATCGGCGTGGCGCACGGCATCCGCGCGGTCGATCTGGACCCCGTACGCGTGGTCGTGCAGAGTATCATCTAGGTTAAAGAGCACCAAGCCCGGCGTTCCTTCTGCTTCTGAAGTGAGCTAATTCTGCTCGCGGTCCACGATCCCCTGTCGCCGGCGCCCCTTTGATTGTTCTCTGCATCCTTTCCCGGTGACCGCGGGACGCAAGCAACTTGAAGCCACGCATCGACTCACAACTCGGGGGATCCTTGGGTTGAGAGGGAAGTCGCGGAACCTCCGGGAGTGGTTATCCGTAGGACTACGCGCCGTGACGGTCGTGGTGCTCTTGGTAGCCCTCTTCTCCGCCTGGTACGTGTGGAGCATCTCCGAACCGTCAGGGGCGAACGCGTTCACGGTGACCGAGCAGTTCGACCCTGGTTCTCGGTACAGCGTGACGACAAGCTGTGCGGGACCCGATTGCCCGCCGTCGGACAATGCGAGCCATTCCCAGCCGTATACGACCGGCGCGCTGAATCATACGGGGTCTCTCTACGAGGCGACACAGTT
Source organism: Thermoplasmata archaeon (assembly GCA_049582265.1). Classification (GTDB taxonomy): domain Archaea; phylum Thermoplasmatota; class Thermoplasmata; order Lutacidiplasmatales; family UBA184; genus Lutacidiplasma. The sequence goes on along the minus strand of JBAUTP010000162.1, from coordinate 462 downwards.
CCTGATCGTCATCGGGGTCCTTCTCGCGGGAAGTTCGTTGCTGGGGGCCCTTTTCCTCCCACGCGAGTCACGCATTCGCACGATCGCCAGGGTCGTAGGCATCCTGGCGTTGGTCCTCGCAGTTTCTTCTCCCGCGATAACGGCGGGATACCAACCGACAGCGCTCCACGCGGACACCTCGAGCGTGACCCCGTCTTCTACCCCGGTATCCGGCTCGGGCACCGGACCCGCGTACACCTTCGTCGGGTCATGCTCGGGGACGGACTGCGGCATCGGTTCTCCCTCCGGACTCGTCGCAAAATGGGGGCCAGGTGCTGGCTGGTACCTCGGTTTCCTTGCATTCTTCCTTCTCGTCGCGGCGGAACTTGCCCTGGTTCCCGCCCGACGCCCGGACCCATCACCCCCCTCGCCCTCGGGAAACGCGGAGGGCAACCCCGCGCCGCCACTCGACGAGGATCCACC
>JBAUTP010000161.1:0-12451 GCA_049582265.1 Thermoplasmata archaeon | reverse complement strand
CTTGGCCATCAACCGTAACGCATAGAGGCCGAGGAAGCCGCGTTGCCACCCGGATCGAGGGGCCAGGGCACTGAGGGAGGGGGGTTTCCGTCGTTTCATACGAGGAACTCTTACGAATTCGTAATCGAATTCGATATTTATCGTTGAAGGTAGCAAGGGGGTGGTTCGTACGTCCCGTCATCTCTGACCACTCATGCCCGAGCGGCCCTTTCCGCCCGGTACACCTCCGTCATAAAACGAGACGGTCGGAGGACCTTGAGCTCGATGAGGTCATCCGCCCGAGACCCCCCGAAAATCGCCGAAGCGACTCGAGGAGAGCTCTGAGGTCCTCGTCCGACCAGCCGTCAAACGCCCCTAGCAGCTCCTTCTCGGCAGTCTTCTTCAGTCGGAGGAACCTCCTACGGCCTTCGGGGGTCGCCTCGAGAAGAATCTCGCGCCGATCCTTGGGGTTCCTGGTTCTCCGCACGAACCGATCCGCCTCCAGCCGGTCGACGAGCCCGGGCATGTTCGCTGTGGTGACGCCTAACGCATCGGCGAGGGCCCTAGACGTGGTCGGTCCGCGAAAGACGAGCTGCCGTAGAATCACGAACCGACTGAACGGTAGCCCCTCTCGTAGCAGGGAACGCCGGAGTCGAGCGGTCAGGGCCTGGTTGGCGCACCGCAGCGCTCGGGGGACTTGCTCCACGAGCGTAGGGTCAAGGTGCTGCCGGCGAGACACTAGAACCCGTACCGCTGGACTCACTTTAGTTCACGGTCCCCCGAAGGACCGAATAGCTAAGGACTTAGTCATTATATCGACCCTCGGATTGCGATGGGCCGAGACCCCTTTGTGATCGCCCGCGTACGTGTGCTGGAGTCGCCCCGACTGACTCCGACCGTCCATGGCGTTAGGTTCGAGAAGCCGGCGGGCTTCCAATTCGCTCCCGTCCAGTTCTGCGGTCTCGAACTCGCGACGTCCGATGGTCCCGTCGAGTATCCAATGTCTCTCGCCTCCTCTCCCACCCGGCCCTACCTCGAGTTCGGGGCGCGCGTATCCGACTCGCCCTGGAAGCAGGCCTTCGCGGCGCTCCAGCCGAGCGATGATGCGGAGATCGATGGCGCCTACGGCCACTTCGTCCTGGACGAGACGTCACCGGCGGTCTTCGTTGCGGGTGGCATCGGAATCACACCGCTCAAAGGCATGGCAGAGTACGCGACCGATCGCCAGTTGCCCATCGATGTACGGCTCGTGTACTCCAACCGGAATGAGGAAGAAATCGCCTATCGCTCGGACATCGACATCCTGACCCGACAGAATCCGAGGTTCACGGTGTATCACACCCTGACCCAGGTTTCGAGCGAGTCGTCGTGGAAGGGAAGGCGTGGACGGATTGACTCCACTCTCCTCGCCGAGGCCTCGCACGGGTTGCACGACCCGGTCTACTATGTCTGCGGTGCCCCCGGAATCGTGCAGGACACGTACCGCAACCTCCAGGGACTTGGCATCCGCCAAGACCGGATCAGGTTCGAGGTATTCCGGGGCTACGGATAGCATTAGTCGACGCGCGCCGGAGCACGGCGATAAACGACTGGAAAAACTGCGAGCTAGGGATTACCGTCTCACTTGCCAAGACCGAGCACGAGAAGCGCGACGATCCGGGTCAATCGAGAGAGGCAATCTCTTCGGCGTGGCCGATGCTCGTGACGCTCGCAGTGGTCCTGGCGACATGACCGTGTCGGTTGGCCCAACGACCCAGCAGGAAGACCTCACCCCCCATCACGAGAAGGCTCGCCAAGGCAAAGGGGAACGAGCCCCACTGGCCGAACGTGCCCCCGAGGAAGAGTAGTTCACCCCCGGCCATGACCGCGAACCCCGCAGCGATCCCCATCCCGACCCGGAGGTACTCCACGCGAGAGCTCACTTCCCCACGAAGCTGCCAAACGAGCGTGAACAGGACCACGGCCATCACCGAGCCCATCGCGACGGCCCCGACGACAGGATCGTTCACAACCCACGGGCCGACGAGCGCCGTCCCTGAGAACCCTAGCAGGATGACCTGTTCGGGTCGAGTGAGGGGGAGCCACAGGACCAAGAAGGCCATCGTCGCGAACATCGCCCAGAAGAACCAGACCGAATTCACTCCCGCACTGGCCGCCGTGACGACATTCGACCACGTGGCCACGGTCGTAGGGCCTTGCCCGAGGGCAAGAACGAACGCCACGCCCATCAGGAGCTCGTTCACGAGCACCAGGAACGCCACCGTGAGGGGCCATGCCCAACTGGCACGGCGGACGATCCGTTCCTCGGCGCGGAAGAAGAGGCCCATGATCCAGGCCCCTGCTACCCCCATCATCGCGTTGGTCATCAGGAAGAAGACCGTAAGCGATGAAGCGCTCGGGCTCACGATCGCATAGACCACGGAGAGCCAAAGGCCGCACGCGACCAGAAGAAGCCCGAGCAGTAGGATGACCGTGGCGTAGGTGGGTGGGTCGCCTCGACGGGGAAACGCCCGTGCAAGCACGTAGATGTTGGCGACCACCATGAATCCCGCGACCATGGCATACGCCAGAACGGTCGCATTGAACGGAGGGAGGGGGGGCGCCATCCCGTTCACGCACTCAGGGGAGTCTCGGGTCTCCCGACGTCGACGCCATGGCCGGAAACGATCGTGGAGGTCAACGGCGGCGGAACGACGGACGGACGAGAGGCAGGTCGGGCATGAACCATGGGGAGTTCGACCGTCGGCCGTCGGCGCAGAGGGAACCGTAGCTTACCGCGGACCCAGTGCCTGACGTCATAGATATAGAGGTTCCCGTACGGGCAGGCTTCGACGCAGTTACCGACCCCGCAGCACTTCGAGCTGCGGAACTCGCCCTTCTGACGGAAGTGGCCCGGCATGTCGACGAGTCCCACCGGGCAGCCTTTCGCGCAGTCAAGTGTCTTACAGTCTCGGCAGACCTGCTTGTCGCGAACCTTGAGCTTGAAGAACCCGATCCGCTGGAACGCCTGGACAATCGTGCCGGTGTAGCACCAGCCCATCGTGACGCAGTTGTAGCTCCCGGTGTATGGAATTGTGACGAATATGATGAACCAGAGAACTCCGAACGAGAGTGAGAAGAAAAACACGCTCGGATCAGCGCCGAGAATGGTGATACTCAGCAGCCCCGTCCCATCGAAGTACGACAGGAAAGAGACGGCGACGAGGGACGCCATCGTGACGCCGGTGGTGGTGGAGTAGATTGTTGAGAAGCGGCTGCTCAGGTACTTGCGTGCAATGGGCGAGGAGCGATTGAAGGAGCGCATCGCATTGAAGGTCGTACCTTGGTACATCAACGCGGGGGTACAGAACAGCGAGCAGACGACGCGGCGGCCGAATAGCATCGCCAACGATCCGGTGATCGCGTACGTCAGTAGGACCACGAGGAAGACGCTCGGCCCGATGGGGGCGGACCCGAGGCCCATGCTCCAGCCCAAGACCGGAACGGCGAGCCCGGAGGGGGCGTTGGGAAAGAGGGCCGAGTAGTAGAAGCTCGGGAAGAAGGTGGCGAATGCGGCGTAGGAGCCCATCATCAGATACATCCGGATCTTGTTTTCCAGCGATTTGGTCTCGCGTAGCTTGAAAACCACAAGGATGCCCATCTCAATGCCCATCATCGCCAAGAACCACGTCGAGCCGGCCACTAGCGCGACGAACCAGAACCCGTTGTAGAATGCGTTGTAGAGTAGCGGGCCGGCTCCTCCTGCGAGGGCAAGAGCGGGCAAAGCGCCCGAATAGGTGCCGGGGAGTAGGATGAGGTCAAGGACCGCCCCCATGAACAGTTCCCCTACGAAGATTGCAGCGAGGACGCCGAAGGTCCAGTGGGGGCGAAGCTGCCACGGTGACGAAAGCCCCTCGGAGAACCGGTCCGCGCGGACGACCGCATTGAAGTACAAGGCCATCTCGAGAAGTATTGAGGAGGCGAAGAGCAACCCACTTCCGTAGACAATCCAAGTGTAGAGGCCCGCCATCATCAGGGCGTAGACCGAAAGCAACCCGAGGAAGTAGCCCGAGAGGACCGTCTCCATTTGCCGGTGTCGGTAGAGGTACTCCATGACAAACACAATGATGCCGATCATGAGGCCACTGCCGAGAACGATGACGAAATCGGCGGCTGCGGGCAGGGAGAAGGCCGGCGCGGATAGGAACATTAGAGCCGACTGTGCCATCAGGAGCCCGACGAAGGCTCGAGGCAGCCTGCTCCGCAGCAGCCATACCGTCAGGCCCATCTCAAGGGCCATCGGGAAGAGGAACCAGGGGGAGTCGACGCCAAGAATCAGGATGTTTGCGACCGACAGGTTGGCTGGAGGGCTAAGGGCGCCGACGGCGAGCTGAAAGGTCCAGGCCATAAGGAATTCATTAAGGAGAACGAGTCCCACGACGCTGGCGGTAAAGACCCCTTGACGTCGGAGCGGAGCTGGCGTGTATGGGCCCTCCGTTTCGAACCGCTCGCGCTCCTGGCGGAGTACTAGGAAGAACAACGGGAACACGCTCACGGACATCGCGGCCCCGCTGATCCAGAGGGCTGCGATGAAGGACGAGAGACTGGGGGCCGTGAAGTACCAGCCCGCCCCGGCGAGCATCGCGGCCATCATGACGAGAAGGAAGACCACGATCCCGGCCTTGACCGGAGTCTTCGCTTCTACAGCCCACTTGACGAGCACGGCTGTGGTGTATGCCATGAGCGCGGCGAGAACGGCGAGGAGAAGCTCCACGCTCGGTGTCGGCACGAATTCACCCCGGATCGAGCCGAGTGCTCATGGTCGTTCTCCGGTGGGGACCATGGCGATCGTGACCTCGGATGGGACCGGCACGGGAGCGCGCAGGGGGACATCGCTTGCCTCCGGCTCGCGAGCCGAGGCGTGTGTCAGCGTCGCGAGGATCGGTCCCATCGCGCGCTGCGGCCGAAGGGCAAGGGCGATGGCGAACGCACCGAGAACAAGGAACTGAATTCCCCATCGGAGCAGGAGCGCGACTCCTCCTCCGAACGGCGGGGCGACAGCCCCCCAGGCCGCTGGAAATCCGAGGGAGCCGAGGATCTCGTTGAGCACGCCGAAGAAACCGTACGTAGCGAGAGGGGGAGGGACCCATGCGACGAGGCTAGCGCCCGAGGCAAGCAGGACGCCCCGGAGTACGCGCGTTGGCCACCGGTTCTGCGGAGCAACAAGCCAGCGAAGAACTCCGCGAGGGGCTAACGCCGCAACGACGGCGGTGATGCCGACCAACCCGTGCTGCAGGACCCAGCTGGCCCACATGAGAGCCGACCAGCTACCGGCGGCGGACCACGTCCATGCCGCCAGCGCGGCGAGCGACCACGTGACCCCGCCCGCGATGAGGGCGACCCGAAACGCCGCACCTGTGACGAAGTGCCGGTCCATCGGCGGAGGCAGCGGAAGAAGGGCAGGGTCGACGGGAGCGCTCTTCGCCTGCCGGGCGAAAAGGAATCCATAGATCTGAATGAGTTGCTCCTGCGCGAGCAACGCAACGTAGAGGATGACCAGTTGGAAGAGCCCGACGTACCACGAGTTAACGAGGAGGTTGTCGATCGACGTGCCGCTCGCCTGCGCCGCCACGCCGATTCCCGCCGTGGCCGCGGCCGTGGTCGAGCAACAGGCGCCGAGGGTGACGAGGGCTATCATCACGGGCGTAAGTCCCGAGGCCGTTCCTACGGCCGCCGGTCGACCGGCCATGCCTCCCTGCCGACCCAGGAGCCGGACACCGAGAAGGATCGCGACCGACATTCCAAGTCCGACCCCAACTGAACTGAGGACCATGAAGATCGTCGGGAGAAACGGGAGTGCGAGGACGAAGGAAGGTGCAGCTATGAGAACGGCGGGGTAATCCCACGACGGCGTTCCGGAAGTGAGCACGAGAGCGAACGGCGGAAGTTGAGAGGGCGGCGAGAGGATCTCGAGCATCCCGCCGACGACCATGGCCACGAGAGCATACACGATCGCGATGGAAGCCGCCAGAATTCGATAGATCGGGCGACCGGCGAGAGCACGCGTGCGCTGAAGAGTCAACCACGAGGCGGCCCCGGCCCCAGGAGAAGGTTCAGCCATCGCGCCCGCCAAAAACCGCACTGTTCGTTCTTATGAACTTTGTAGTAACTTTGGGACTCAACGGCTAACGATTGGTCCCGGCCCGACACTGTAGCGGTGCGGCGGCATAGGCCCCGGTCAGGGTCCTAGGGTACGCTTCTCCCTGTCGAGCCGTGAGCCTTCACGGGTATGCGGGGGTGCCGGCTCTCCATTTCGGTCGATGGCGGCCCCCTCGATCCATCCTTCGGATCCGCGTGTTCACCACCTGGTGTCGTAGAAATCAACGTCGGCCGGGTCCCAACGCGGATGCCCCTGCCGATGCCGCGCGAGCGCCGACGAGGGGCTCGGGGAGCGTGCTGTGGCGATATCGAGGCAACAGGCTGCGGCAAACTCGAGCGTCCAAGGAAACCTCCGCTGGAGCGAGAATGTTTCCGAATGGCTCTTATATGAAGATGCATGGAAGATATCGGGAGAATGGGTCCTTCCACGAGGGCCGACCCACTCGCGACCACCGAGCTGGCCCTTGGTGGCCCGACTTTCCGGGATTACCAGGCGTTTCTCAAGAGCATTTTGGAGTCGTCGACGGAATACTCGATCATCGCCGTCGACCTCGACGGTCGCGTGCAGGTGTGGAACGAAGGGGCACGACGGACCTACGGGTATATCGCGGCTGAAATCGTCGGGCAGGACGCATCGATTCTCTACGCCTTCGAGGACGCAACGTCGGGTCTCGCCGATCAGTTGGCCCAGAAAACGCTCAGCAACGGGAGCTGGGAAGGTGAACTACGCCGTCGGAGAAAGAACGGGGCAGAATTTCCAGCGCGGGTCACCATGACGGTCCGACGGGACGCCCTCGGCGAGCCTGAGGGATTTCTCATCGTCTCGAAGGACGTCACGAGCGAGAAGGAACTTTACGCGAAACTCGCGGCCTCGGAGGAATACAATCGCCTCCTCGTCGAGGCCAGCATCGATAGTCAGGTCGTCCTGGATCCGCTAGGCGTCATCACGGACCTCAATCGAAGGGCGGAGGGGCTCACCGGACGGCCTCGATCCGACTCCGTTGGGACCTCCTTCTATGACTATTGCGTCGAACCCTCCCGGGCCAAGGAGATGGTAGGAAAAGCGCTCGCCGTGGGCCGCGTCGCGAACGTAGAGTTCACCATGCGAGCTCGGTCGGGAGAAGAGACCGTCGTCTCCTTCAACGCAGGCATGCTTCGAGGCCCGCACGGGGGACTCCGGGGCGTCCTGGTCACCGGGCGCGACGTGACGGAACACCGACGGCTCGAATCCCAGCTCCGAGAATCGCAGACCTACAACCGCCGGCTGTTCGAATCCTCGGTGGATGCGCTCGTCAGTGTCGACCTCGTGGGGAACATCACGGACCTGAATCATCCGATGGAGCGCATGACCGGCCACTTGCGCGAGGAGCTCATCGGGAGTGCGTTTGCCCAGCACTTCGAATCGCCAAAGGCGGCCATGGCCGGGATCGAGAAGGCGTTGAGGGAGGGGTCGGTCGCTAATCTCGAGCTCGTTCTGCGCTCCCGGGATGGTCAGTCGACTCCCGTATCGTTGTCGGTGACTGCGTTGCGCGACTCCAACGACAGGCTCCGGGGCGTCCTCGTCGCGGCGCGTGACGTCTCCGAGCGGAGGCGCGCCGAACGTACCACAACGCTCCTGGCCGCCATCGTGGGCTCGTCGGACGATGCCATCATCAGTAAGGACCTTCAGGGTGTCATCACCAGCTGGAATTTTGGGGCCGAGCGCCTGTTCGGTTACACGTCCGTCGAGGCGGTGGGCCAACCGATCACCCTCATCATCCCACAGGATCGCCGGGCGGAAGAGGAGCAGATCCTCCAACGGCTGCGGGCCGGCGAGCGGGTCGAGCATTTCGAAACGGTACGCCAGCGAAAGGACGGGAAGCGGCTCGACATCTCGCTCACGATCTCGCCCCTTCGAGACGTGGATGGCCGGGTGATCGGTGCCTCGAAGGTCGCCCGGGATGTCACCGAGCAACGTCGGATCATGAACGAGCTCGAGGAACAGAATCGCGAACTCGAGGTACAGAACCGGCGGGTCGAAGAGGCGAACCGCATGAAGAGCGAGTTCCTGGCAGGCATGTCCCACGAGCTACGGACCCCGCTCAACAGCATCATCGGATTTTCCGAATTCATGTTCACCGAGCCCGACAGCAATCTAACGGATGACCAGCGCGAGTTTCTCGGCCACATCTACAACAGCGGGAACCACTTGTTGCAGCTCATCAACGACATCCTCGACATCTCGCGTGTCGAAGCTGGACGGATCGGCCTGGTCATGGAGCCGTTCTCCCCGAGCGCGGCGGTCGACGAGGTATGCTCGGTCACGCGGCCGCTCTTGGAGAAGAAGCAAGTGACGCTGGCGACCCACATCGATGCGAGCCTCGAGACCGTCACGCTCGACAGATTGCGGTTCAACCAGATACTGTACAATCTCCTTTCGAACGCCGCGAAGTTTACGCACGCGGGCGGTCACATCGAAGTCGGGATGGCACCGCTTCCTCCCGACCGGTTCGCCCTTCGCATTCAGGATACGGGGATCGGGATCTCCCCCGAGGACATCCCGCGATTGTTCCGCCAGTTCGAACAACTCGAGGCCGGGGCGAGCCGCCGGTACCAAGGCTCGGGGTTGGGGCTCTACTTGACCAAGAAGCTCATCGATGCCCACGGCGGGTCCATCCGTGTGGAGAGCGCCGTCGGCAAGGGAACGACGTTCACCGTGATCCTTCCCACCCGTGCCGACCTGATGGACGGAAGGGAAACGTCCCCGACCCAGGATGCCTGAGCCGGGGGACCCCCAAGGTGCCTCCCGTTTCGGCCCGACGGAGGGGGCCTCGAGTTCGCATCCGCGAGAGCTGCTAGGGCAGGCCACCACCACCCGGCGGTGTTGGCGTTCGGAACGTTTGGAGGAACAAGACGAGGACGACGACCGCGAGAATGCTCCCGAAGAGGAGTCCCGCGTTCGCTAAGCCGATGCTGAGCGAGGCCTCGGCGACGCCGATCGTAGGGACGGCGAGGGCGAGGTACCCTGCCGCGTAGAACCCCGCCAGGATCTCGCCACGTTCCTCCTGAGGCACCGTTCGGTCGATGAGCGTCACGCTTCCCATGAACGTGAGCCCTACCGCGAGGCCGAGCGCACCGGTCACGACGACGAGGAGGCCCCATGTGTTGAGCGGAAGGATTGCGACGAGTGCGACCAAGGTGACGAACAAGAGCGGAAGCCCGATCAGAAGAGCGCGCCGGTCGCGGACCTCGCTCGTGGCCAGCTGCGTTATCGCGACCATGCCAAACATCAAGGCGACGATGCTCCCCGCCGTGAGCGGACTGGTGTTCCCAAGTCCGCTCCGCACGTACGATGGGACCAGGGCCGCAAAGAGGCCGTAGAGAGAATAGCACGCGGTCAACCCGCCCACCGAGACCCAGAACGGAGCACGGAGTTCCGGAGGAACCGAGATCTGCTGGATCCGAAACCGATGCGGCTCGCGCTTCACTTCGGCCGTTTCGGGAGTCACGTGCACGGCCCACGCGCCGAGCCCGCTAGCGACCAGGGGCAGCACATATACGATGGTAAGTGAGTGGATCGCGAAGTACGTTAGGCCGCTGAGGAGGGCCCCGATGGCGAACCCCCCGAAATTGGCCGCCACCGCGGCCCGTGCCACGTGGTGCTGGTCGCGGCGAGGCTCGAGGTCGCTCATGGCCGCGGTGGCCACGCTGGTGGTCGACCCCACTCCCAAGCCGAGAATGACTCGAGCGATCGCCAACCAGAGAACATCGGGCGCAAACGCGAAGGCGAGAGAGCCCAACGCCGTGAGGGACATCCCGAGCAGGAGGAGCTTCTTCCGACCCAGGTGCTCGGCCATCGGAGCGACAAAAAAGAGGGTAAGGAACACGCCCGGCGTGTAGGCCGCGAACGTCAGGCCAAGGACTCCGGAAGTAAAGTGGAACTGCTCCTCGTACACCGGATAGAGCGGTGTGGGAATAGCCGCGGCGAACGCTGTGACAGCCAGGACATATGCTGTCAACCGAAACGCCCTTCGCGATCCCGACCTAACGGCGCGCTCCGCCCCCGCGTCCCCGGCGGGGGAGGCCACCGACGAGGTGCCGTCCAATGGCGGCATACGGAACGCACTCTTCTTGCTCTATCAAAAGCCTAGGGGCGGACGCCGCCGAGCGGCCGGTCACCTGACGACCCACGCTGCTCGACCTACCCTAGGGTCCCCGGGTGAGGTCCATAGTGGGACCGCTCAGAGCGGCCAGGGATTGGAGCAGTGCCCCCGCGCAGGGATACGGTGGGAGGGATAGACGCCCGTGCTGGGATTTGAACCCAGGTCCGAGGCTCCGCAGGCCTCTAGGATAATCCAGTGTAGCGAGGCCGGTACGCGTCCGGCATCTCGTAGCTACCCCACACGGGCACAGGCCCATCGGTCCGTTGACCGCCGTCGCGAGGAGGGTACGGTATAAAACAGAATGCCGGTCCGAGAGCGAATCCGTGGACACTCCTTTTAGGGGGAGGTCCCTCCGCCCACCGAGGGGCGTCGATTGGCCGAGTTCGATCCATGAACTCCTCCGACTCGACCGATGCATGGGACCGGCTTCGTTCGTTGGCGCCGGGGCAACGCGTGAAGATCGCGCGCCGAGAGAGGATCATCGGAGAAGGCACGCTCGTCCCATCGCATGACTTCTCGGGGCCGCGCATCGTTCAGCTCAAGCTCGAAAGCGGGTACAATGTCGGGATCGCGATCGAACCCGACGACCAGGTCGAGGTCGTGGGAACTACGGTGGGGCCGACGTCCCGGCATCCCCACCACACTCGACCTGCGACGGAGCCGCCGTCGGAACCATGGGTTGGCATCCTGACGACGGGCGGGACGATCGCCTCCAAGGTGGACTATCGAACCGGTGGCGTCCGACCGGTTCGCGACGAAAACGAAATTCTCGAATTCTACCCCGACCTGGCCCGGGATGGTCCGGTCCGCATCGAGCCGGTCTTCGACCGCCTGAGCGAGAACTTTGCTCCTGCCGACTGGGTCACGCTCGGAGCCCGCGTGGTCGAGACCTTCCGCTCCGGCGCGGTCGGTGTCGTCATCGCGCATGGTACGGATACCCTCGGGTTTACCGCGGCCGCTCTCAGCTTCTTGGTGAAGGACCTCAGCGGGCCCGTCGTCGTGGTGGGGGCGCAGCGTTCGCCCGACCGTCCATCCTCGGACGGTCCGAGCAACCTCGAGGCCGCCGCCCGGGTGGCCCGTCTGGGCGAACTAGGTGAGGTCGTCGTGGTGATGCATGCCGGGCTCTCGGACGGGCGATTCGCGATCCACCGCGGGACCCGTGTCCGCAAGATGCATTCGAGCCGCCGGGATGCCTTTCAATCGCGGAATGGACCGCCATTGGGATACCTTGACGAGACCGGCATCCATTGGAACGAGACGCCGCGGGGCCGCGCGGCCGGGCCGCCGCGCGTCGAGGGCACGTTCGCCGGCGAGGCGGAGCTGCTTTGGTCGCATCCGGGGCTCGACCCCGAGCGTGCGGCGACGTTCGCGAAGGGTCTCCGTGGGCTCGTAATCGCGGGAACGGGCCTCGGCCACATTGCGACCACCCACCTCTCATGGATCACCGCCGCCGTCGAACGGGGCGTGGTCGTGGTCATGACGACCCAGTGCCTCGAAGGGAGCGTCGACCCGTATGTCTATGCGACGGGCCGCGAGCTCGTTCGCTCGGGCGTCACCTTCGTCGACGATCTTCTGCCCGAGACGGCCTACGTGAAGCTGCTCTGGGCCCTGGGTACATCCCGAGATCCCGTTGAGGTCCGCCACTGGATGACGACGGACCTCGTCGGAGAGTTCGAGCCCCGTCACCCTCCCTCGGGGTCGCCGTGAAGGCCGGGCTCGAGGTCCATCAGCAGCTCGCCACCGGAAAGTTGTTCTGCGCATGCCCTTCGAATCTTTCGGAGCCCTCCCTCGGCACGATCCGGCGAAGGCTGCTCGCCACGCGTGGGGAGGAATCTGAAATCGACCCCGCCGCTCGCGCCCAAGCCGGCCGGGAGTTCGTCTACGAGTACGAGGTAGCCCCCGAGAGCTGTCTTGTGGAACTCGATGAAGAACCCCCTCACGCCATCAATCCCGAGGCCCTCGATGTCGCGCTCACGATCGCCTTACTCCTGAACGCTCGCGTGCTCGACGAGATCGAGGTGATGCGCAAGATCGTGGTTGATGGCTCGAACACGTCGGGGTTCCAGCGAACCGCGCTCATCGCCGTCGATGGCACCCTCGAAGCCCGTGGCCGTCGGTATTCCATCCCTACCATCTGCCTCGAGGAGGACGCCGCCCGGAAGGTAGGCGAGAAGCAAGCCCTGGTTCGATAC
>JBAUTP010000160.1:0-14069 GCA_049582265.1 Thermoplasmata archaeon | reverse complement strand
CCCCGACATCTTCCTCGCGGCGGACGACGTCCCTCGAATCCTCGAGTTCCACCCCATTGGCCTGGAAGCGATCGATCATCATATCGTCGAGAACATGGAACGTAAGCACGTCCATCCTCGCGAGGTTGAGCTCCTCCCCCGAGGCAAGGGGTGGCTCTTCGCCGAGTTCGGCGCGGACACCGCCGAGGAGGCCACGGAGCAGGCGGAGAACATGGTGAAGGGCGTCGCGTCGGAGGAGCGAGACGTCCATGCCACGGTCGTGTCGGACCGGGACCAACAGAAGCAGTTCTGGGCGGTTCGCGAAGCGGGGTTGGCCGTGACCGCCCAAGAGCCGGATGGGACGAGGGGATGGCCCGGGTGGGAAGATTCGGCGGTCAGCCCTCGCGAGCTCGGAAGCTATCTACGGGACATGCAGAATCTCTGGAGCCGATACCAAATCGTGGGACAGATGTACGGCCACTTCGGCCAGGGATGCCTCCATTCCCGGACGACGTTCGACCTCACCTCCGAGGTCGGGGTCGAGACGTTTCGCCGGTTCATGGAGGAAGCCGCCGAGTTGGTCGTACGGCACGGAGGGACCCTCTCGGGTGAGCACGGGGATGGACAAGCACGTGCGGAGCTCCTCGGCGTGATGTACGGAGAGGAGATCGTGAGTGCCTTTCGGGACTTCAAGCGCATCTGGGATCCCCTGGGAAAAATGAACCCGGGAAAGGTCGTCGATCCCGCCGGGATCACCGAGCACCTTCGTCTACAGGAGACCTACCGACCTCAGGCATGGGAGACGACGTTCTCGTACCCTGAGGATCGGGGGGATTTCAACGGCGTCACGTTGCGTTGTGTGGGGATTGCCAAATGCCGTCGAACCGAAGCGGGAGTCATGTGCCCAAGCTACCAAGCGACCCTGGAGGAAAAGTATACCCCCCGCGGACGCGCCCGGTTGCTCTACGAGATGGCCCAACACGGGGGGCTCCATGCCGAAGGCTGGAAGAGCTCGTTCGTTCGCGAGTCCCTCGATCTGTGTCTCTCCTGCAAAGGGTGTAAGGGGGAATGTCCGGTCAACGTCGACATGGCCACCTATAAGGCCGAGTTTCTCTCCAAGTACTATCGGGGCCGACTACGACCTCGACCGGCCTACGCCCTTGGTCTTTCCTATCGTTGGCTGCCCATCGGTGCGGCCATGCCGGGGGTCATCAATGGGCTCTCGCAATGGGGACCCACGTCCCGTCTGATGAAGTGGCTGGGGGGGATCGCGCGCGAGCGGAGCCTCCCCCTCCTCGCCTCGTCCCGCTTTGACTCGGCCTTCCGAAAGCGGGATCACGACACCCGCGCGTGGGATTCGAAGACCGTCGTCCTCTGGCCCGACACATGGAACAACTATCTCCACCCCGAAGTCCTCGAGGCTGCGGAAGAGGTCCTTCGACGCGTCGGCTTTCATGTGGTCCTCCCCGACCGGACGGTCTGCTGCGGTAGGCCGCTCTACGACTTCGGGATGCTGGGAAGGGCTCGAAAGCAGGTGGAACGGGTCGTTTCGACACTGACCCGGGAGATCGCATGGGGAGCGCCCGTGGTCGTGCTCGAGCCGTCCTGCCTGTCGGTCTTCCGGGACGAACTTCCGAACCTCCTGCCTGGGGATTCCCGAGCGGCCCAACTGAAGAAGAATGCGGTGTCGCTGCCGGAGCTCTTCCACCAGAAGGGGCTCCCTATCCCGCCGCTGGCCAAGCGGGTGATGGTCCAACCCCACTGTCACGAATCCTCCGTGATCGGCCTCGACCCGCTTCGGCATCTTTTGAGGGAAATGGGCACCGACCCTCACGTGCTCCAGGGCGGCTGCTGCGGAATGGCCGGGAGCTTTGGGATGGAGGCGAAAAAGTACCCGATTTCGGTTACGATCGCCGAGCACGTCGTTGCCCCCAGCATACGACAACGCGAAGACGATGTTCTGGTCGTGGCCGACGGATTCAGTTGCCGCGAGCAGATCCGTGATCGTGCCGGGACCTACCCTCTCCATGTGGCGCAGCTCCTCCAAATGGCGATGGCGGACTAAGCTTCGTGGAGAGTAGGAGGTGGGGACCCGGGGGGTCCGATGGAAGGTAGGCGTGGGGCTCCCGCACGTTCGGTGGGCCCCCGCGGGCGCCTTTACGCCCCAACGGGCTTTCCCGATGCGCCCCCGCACCCTTTATAGCGTGCCGCCCGTGGCCGCCCCGCCATGCCGTTCCCGGAGGCCGTCCATCGGCTCCTCGACAAGAAGATCTGCATGAACTGCTCCGCAAGGAACCCCCCGCGCGCCGTCCAGTGCCGGAAGTGCGGCTACCATGGCCTCCGCGTGAAATCCAAGGAACGTTCGGGGAAGACCCAGTAGGGGTTCGGCCCTAGGGGCCAGCGTGCGGCATCCGGTCCCGTTGTGCGCGGGCATCGCCGTGCCGAAGCTCACGGGCGAGGGCGAGGCGTTTCGAGAGGAGGAATTCAAAGTTCCGCTCGCCATCTCGCCAGCTCGAGAGCTTGGGCGCGCCCCACCGCTCGGCGTAGTGGATCGGTACTTCCTCGAAGCGACACCCGCGGAGGATCGCCTCGAGTTTGATCTCTTCACTGAAGGCCATGCCGGTCTGGGTCAACCTCACTCGCTCGAGAACCTCGCGCCGAAATACCCAGAGCCCGCTCTGACTGTCCACGAGACGGACCCCCGCCCGCCGCAGGTGAGAATGATACGCCACGTGGAGGAAGAGGTTGAGAAAGCGGTTACCGATCCGGTGCTCGGTGGTCATCTAGCGTCGATCGAGATGGGTGAGCCGGTCCCCGGTGATGAAGTCCACCTTGCGGTCCAAGAGCCGGCGTACCAGAATGGGGATCTCGTGGACCGGGTACGTGGCATCGCCGTCGGCCGTGGCGAGGATCGTTCCTTCGCTCGCAGCGAACCCGGTCTGGTAGGCCCGTCCGTAGCCGCGTCGCGTCTCCACGATGACGCGGGCTCCGGCCGCTTCGGCGACCGCGACCGTCGTATCCGTGGACCCACCGTCGACCACGAGGATCTCCCAGTCGATAGGGTCGCGCGGAAAGAGGTCCCGGTTCGCCGACTGAGCGGCCGAACGGAATGCGGTCACCACGTGACCGACGGACCCTCCCTCGTTGAGGGTCGGTATGACCAACGAGCCGCGCATCGCTTGAATTGAGCCGCGGGGAACTTAAGGATGTTACGCGTTCACTCGGCCCTGGAAATTGAGCCAACGGGAGGTGGAAACGATGCGTCGGTACGGTACGTTTCCGACGACCGCCGATGTCGGGATCTGGGCGCGCGGAACCAACGCGAGCGAGCTCTTTAGCGCCGCCGGGACGGGCCTCCTCGCGCTGGAAACCGACCTCCGCCGGGTCCGTCCACGGGAAACACGCACCGTCACGGCCTCCGCCGAGGACTCCACGCGGCTCGTCGTGGACTTCCTGAACCGACTGCTTCTTCTCGGGCAGGTGGAGGGGTTCGTCGGGCGGGCGGTCCACGCGAGAACCCTCGGTGACCCCCCGACGTCGGTCCTCGCCACCGTAACGGGGGAGGCGTACGACCCCGGCCGCCATCGTCGGAAGAAGGAGGTGAAGGCGGTGACCTGGCATCAGTTGGAACTTGACCTCACGAGAGGCCGGCTCCGAGTGATCGTGGACATCTAGGGCATGCGCTCGATGATCGCCTGGAGCGACGGCCCCGCTCGAGCGAGACGCCCGGTACGGAGAACGATCCGCTCGAGGCCGGCGAACGTGACGAGCAGGTCGGGCCAGTCTGCGATCCCCATGTGTCCGATACGGAAGATCTTCCCCTTGAGCGCGCCCTGGCCGCCCTGGACGAGCACGTGGTACGTCTCCTGAAGGACCTTCCTTACATCGGCGTCGCCGAGGCCTTCGGGATTCAGGATCGCGGTCACCGTGTCCGAGGCATGGGCTCGGTCGGAGAACAGCTTGAGCCCGATCGCGTCGGCGGCCGCACGGGTCGCCTCGGCAAGCTGGTGGGTCCGAGCGAGCCGTTGCGCCAGTCCCTCTTCACTCAACAGGAGCAGCGCCTCTCGCAGCGCGAGGAACAACGGGACGGCCGGCGTGAACGGAGTGTCGTTTTCCTGGATCGACTTAAGGTGGGAAACGAGGTCGAGGTAGAATGCCACTGGGGCGAGCTCCGAACGTGCTCGGTCCGAAAGATGCACGAGGGCGAGCCCCGGAGGCGCGGCGAGCCCCTTCTGACTTCCCGCGACCAACCCGTCGATCCCCCAGCGTTCGATCGGGCAGGGCAATCCCGCGACCGAGGAGATCCCGTCGACCAGGAACAACGCTCCCGAGCGTTTGACCACGGGGGCGAGTTCCTCGAGGTCGTTCGCGAGGCCCACGCTCGTCTCGTTGTGGACGACGCAGACGGCTCGCACGTCGCCTTTCTCGAGCTCGGTCTTGACGGCCTCGATGGAGATCGCGTGACCCCAGGGGGCCGATATCGTCGTGACCTTGTCACAGTAGCGTCGGGCGATCTGATCGCTCCGTTCACCAAAGTTACCGTTCGTGAGTACGACCGTGCGTTCGGCCTTACGCAGAAGGCCGGAGTACAGCGCTTCGAGACCCGCGGTCCCGCTACCACTGAGAATCGCCTGATGCCCCTTCGCGTCGAACAGCGTCGGAAGCAACGTGCGGATCTCCTCCACCACGTGATGGAAGTAGTCACCCCGGTGGTTGAGCGACGTCATCGTCATCGCCCGGAGCACGCGCGGATGGATGCGCACGGGTCCGGCGATGAGGAACGTCGCGGTCTCGGGGTCGAGCGGCATGTTCAGACTCCGGTCGAGGGATTCGCGAGGGCTTGTAAGGGTTCGCCGCGCACGGCGCGCAGGAGTTCATCCACCACCTGGGACCCGGCGCGGGCCTGCGCCTCCCGCGTGGACGCTCCGAGGTGCGGGGTAGGAATGACGTGCGGATGCCGCAGCAGCTCGGCGTTCGTGGGAGGTTCAATCTCGAACACATCCAGGGCCGCTCCGCCGATTTGGCCGGAGGTGAGCGCGGCCAGGAGCGCCGTTTCCTCCACCAGAGGTCCGCGCGCCACGTTGATGAGGTAAGCACCACGCCGCATCCGTCCAATGCGTTCCGCATTGATCAGATGGTGGTTCTCGGGGGTCAGCGCGGCGTGGAGGCTCACGATGTCGGATTGTGCCAAGAGCTCGTCGAGGCTCAGCAGAAGCGTTCCATCGTCGACGCGCTTCACATACGGGTCGTACGCGCGGAGGCTCACGCCGAACGGGGTCAAACGGCGCGCGGCCTCGCGCGCGATCCGGCCGTAGCCTACGAAGCCGACCGACCGGTTCGCGAGCTCACCGCCCTGGCCCGAACGCTCCCAAGTCCCTGCCCGCGTTGATTCGATGCGACCGACGAGGTCGCGGACCAGGAGGAGGCAGAAGGCTACGGTGAGCTCGGCGACGCTCGCGCTCGCGGCGGTCGGTGCGTTCACGACCTGGATGGAACGTCGCGAGGCGACGGCGAGGTCCACGTTATCGACACCCACGCCGGCGCGGGCTACGATGCGGAGGTTCGGCGCGCGCGACATGAGACCCTCGGTCACCCGTGTGCGGCTACGCACCACCAGGCCCCACGCGTTCGGCAGCGCTGCCTCGAGCGCGGGCGTTCCCGACGTCGCGTCGACGACCTGGCAGCCCCCGGCGGAGAGACGACCGACCGCCTTGGCGTCGATCGGGTCGGCGATCACGACGACAGGGCGACCTTCGCTCATCGACCAAACCACCCGCGCGTCGTGGAAAACACTTGCGTGAGCCCCACTAGGGGATCTTGGGCACGGGGAGTCGTTCGACCGCGGCCTGAACGACCTGACCGCCGCGAACCCCGCGGATCCACGGCTCGGGCTTGATGATCACACGGTGGGCCAGGCCGGGGCCGGCCAGGGATTTGACATCGTCGGGGACCACGTAGTCGCGGTCTTCCAGCATGGCTCGTGCGCGGGAGAGTTTCAGGAGCGCGAGCGAGCCGCGCGGGGAGGCTCCGACCTCGACACGAGGGTCGGTGCGCGTCAGGCCCACGAGGTCGACGACATACTGTTCCAACGCCGGGTCGATCTCCACATCCTCGACCATTCGCTGCAGGGTGAGGAGCCGCTCCGTCGAAAGGACCACCGGCACTTCTGCATCGTCCCGCTTCCGCTCCCGACGCGCCGCGAGGATACGCCGCTCCTCTTCGGGGGTGGGGTACCCCACGGAGAGACGGAGGAGAAAGCGATCGATCTGGGCCTCCGGAAGCGGATACGTGCCCTCGAGTTCGATGGGGTTCTGGGTGGCAATGACAACGAAGGGTCGGTCGATCGGGTGCGTCGTTTCTTCGCTCGTGACCTGATACTCCTGCATCGCCTCGAGCAGGGCCGACTGAACCTTCGGGGGAGCGCGATTGATCTCATCGGCCAGGAGTAGGTTCGTGAACAACGGTCCCGGACGGTAGACGAAGGTGCTACGCGCGCTGTCGAACACGTCGCCGCCCGTGATGTCGTGCGGAAGCAGGTCGGCCGTGAACTGGATGCGTCGGAAGGAGAGGCCGAGCGCGCGCGCGAAGGATTTCGCCATCAGGGTCTTCCCGAGGCCCGGCAGGTCCTCCACGAGGATGTGACCATCGGCCAGGATGCCGGTCAGGATCTGGTCCAATGCGGCGTCGCGTCCAACGACCGCTCGGTGCACGGCCTGCTTGAGCGCCGCGAACTCTTCCCTCGCCAGTCCCAGGTCCACACGCCACCTTGAACGTGCGGGAGTTCAGCGGGGTATAAAGCAAACCGAAGTCGGCGGCCCCGTCGGACTGTCCCCCGGCCGTAACGGCTCGCGTCACGGTAGACCGACCGGTCCTCTCGGCGTCCTGACCCCGGCCGGGGATATCGGACACCGGGGTTGTCCTCACGTCATTCCGAGCGGACGACACGTCCGCAGTGGTCTAGAGGGACCCTTCGTCGGTGCTCGGGAACCACCATGGGCGGTCCCACGAGCCCACCGCGAGGCCCCTCATGACGCTTCTGGGCGGGTCTCGCCGAACGGGTCCGAGCGGTCGAGAAGGTAGGCGATGAGCAGCACGACCCCAGCGACGAGCGCGGCGGCGATCCCCAGGACCGCGTGCGTGGTGGGTAGGGCCAGCGAGATGACCACGGCGACCGCGACGGCCAGACCGGGCAGACTGAGGGCTCTCCAGCGGTCGATGAGGTGACGCGGCGCACCGCGATTGTCCCCGAGCCACACCACCGTCGCTAGGGCCCCGACCCCCCCTAGGCTGACCCCGATCACCGAGTCCGGAGCGATGGCGCAGGCGACCAGGAGACCCAACGAGAGCGGAACGATGGCGAGCACAGGCCCGAGGCTACGGCTCACGCTTCGAAGGACAAAGGCGACGGCGGCCGCGGCGATGACCACTCCGAAACCCTCGACAGCGAATCGCGGTGCCAACAGGGCGAGGATGGCTGTGGGGAGAGCATAGCCCATCGCGTCGAGCGCTTCTCGGAGGACGGGATGCATGGTCGGGGGTTCCGAATCCGACAGACTACGTCACCACCCGGTTGCGGACGGGAGTACGAAGATAATGCACGAGCGGGGCCAACGTCCAATATTCGTCCCAGTCGACCACCGGGGCCTCTCGCCAGACCTCGGCAAGCCGAAGGCGTCGAACGTGTCGTAGGAGCGCGAGGGCCAACGGATCAATCGCGTCCCCGGGGCGCAGCGCGCCCGCGGCGAGAGGGATAGGGGAGGGGCTCAGAACGACCGGGCCGAACCCGCGACGACGGACGTGCAGCAAAAGCTCGGTCATGCTGTCATCCGCCATCGACGACAGGACGAGCGTGGTGAGCCCCGGCGGAAAATAGCGACGCAGAGAGACCGCGCAGCGCTCGGCCGGGCCCGCGACCTTGCCGACGGTCGTGGTGTCTAACAGAACGGCGATCCGTCGCCGTTGGAGCCGACCGGAGGCGAGCGGTACGACGCGGAGGAACTCATCGAACACCCCGAGTCCAACCCGGGCCTTCTCGCGCAAGAAGCCCGTCGCAATCCCGAGTGCGGCCACTCCACTGAGCGCGATGAGGGTACTGTCCGCCTCCGATCCTAAGGAGGTGGGCCGGGCATCGATCAGGATCAGGAGATCGCCGGTCCGATCCTGCAGAAAGTCATTGGCCATGCGACGGCCGAGCCGCGCGGTCGCGCGCCAATTGATGCGGCGGCTCGAGTCCTGGCTCACGGCCGGCCGAACCGCAAAGAACTCACCGGCGGCGCCCACGGCACGCGACCGAACCTCTCCCGGGATCGGAGTGGTCCGCTCGAGGCGGACCCGCGCGACCTGCGTGATCTCCGGCGGAAATCGCTCGACAACCATGGGACTTCCCGAGAGCTGGACCGGTATCTCCACGAGCTCGAGAGGGTCACGCCAGAGCGCCATGGGCAACGGCACCTCGACAATGCAGGGGATCGGGGTCGTCCACGCGAGCTCGAAGGAGACGCCGTGTGGGTCAGGGTGGATGCGCGGGAGCTCGCGCTCGACCAAGGGAGGCCGGCGGAGGAAGGTCAACCGCAGACCACGCGTATCGAGTCGGCGGTCGAACTCCACTCGTCCGCGGATCGTGATGTCCGAGGCACCGTCCAGACTGGTCCACGTGAGCGAGGCGAGGATGGGGGGGCGCGGTGTGACGATCCCGGCCGCGATCGGTGCCAGCAGCAAGGCCAACGCCGCGATGAGCGGCACGGGAGTGCGGGCCACGAAGGCCACGACCAGCAACGACCCCGCGACAACGAACAGGTAGAACGCCCGCGGAGCGAAGGCAAGACCTGTCGCATCTGATTCAGCCGGTGGATTTGTCACGGTGTATCATCCAACTGACGAAGGCGGTCACGGACCCATGCGCGGAACTCCGGTTCGGCTGCGTGCGAAAGGCGGCGGATCTCGTCCGGGTGCAGGCGTCGCGCTCCGGGGATCTGATTCACCTCCAGCATCTCAATGGTGGAGATGATGCGCTCACGACCGAGGGTACCGGACGTGAAGGCCTGCGCGAGAAGAAAGTGCACCGGGGGAGCTTCGGGAGCACGCGTGGCGGCCCGCGGAAGGAGGCGGTCGTAAATGGTGAACGCCGTCACCCCGACCGCGACCACGATGGCGATCGTCGCGAAGAACGCCTCGGAATACGGAACCCCTCGGGCGATGTACGCCAGCGCCGCTGCGAGGGCGACTACGGCGATCCCGGCCATCAAGGAGTATCTCACGTGGCGGACCCAAGCCTCGCGATCGAACTTCGCCCCATATCGGCCAGGGCTCGTTCGAGGGCGCCTTCGGCTCGGATGACCGCATCGTTCGTCAGAGGGTGCGTCGAGTAGCGGGCCTCTTCAAAGAGTCCTGTCAGTTCATGGGCCGTCCCACTCCGAATCCGCATGCGTTCGACACACAACGCACGGATCTCTCGCGGCGTTAGGGCCGAGAGATCGGCCGTCCCCCAGGTCACGCGTTCCAGGAGCCGCGCATACGCTCGAATGATCCGCTCGCGGGGAGAGGCGTCCGAGCCGTCACGTAAGGTCTGGAGAGCCTCCGCTACGCTCGACCGAAGGGTCGCGTCCGACGGAGGTCGCGAACGGAGGGGCCCGGTCCGCGCGAGCAGGAAGGGCAGCAAAAGAGCTGCCACGATGACCGCGATCCCGATCACCGCAGCGTACGTCCACCAACTGGGAAGCAGCGGAGTAATCGCCGATCCTCCGCCGAGCGTTGGATTCGTGCTATTGTTTCCCGACAGCGACCCCCCGGAGGAATTTCCACTTCCCGAGCCTCCGGGATTCGAACCCATGGGAAGCGACGAGCTGGACACTAGATGGCTCACCTCCACAAAGCCCACTAACATGAGGAGCACGACGAGTGCCACCAGAACCGCTGATCCCGGAAAGGGGAGACTGCCGCCTCGGAAACGTTGCCAAAGGAAGAGGGCCAACCCGCCGACCACGAGAGCGAGCACCGCGAAGGAGACCACCTCCAGGATGAGGAAGCCGGGATCTCCCGGAGAAGCAAACTGGGGGGGCGTCGGGACGGCGGGGGAAGCGATCAGCGCCGCGGCGATGCCGAACGCGACGGCCGCCACGATGAAAAGTACGAGGAGCGCGGCGGGCCGGGAGAGGGTTCGTGCCCCGGCGCCCATGCACTAACATACCGCGTGGCCGATATCTCCTTTTCACGCCGTCAGCGCCGGCGCACGGTGCGCCGCATACGATATCGGCGATAGGTTCGGGCGTCCACCTCGATCCCCAGCCCGGGCCCGGTAGGCACTTCGAGGGTACTCCCCGGTCCCAGTCGGAAAGGGCGCGTGATCACATCGTCAGCGTAGTAACGGTCGCTGGCCGATAGATCTCCGGGCCAGTCGAACGGTGCGGTGGACGCGAGCGCCAGATTCGCCGCTCGGCCAATCCCGGTCTCCAGCATGCCCCCCACCCAGACCTTGAGGTCTCCTCGGGCGGCAGATCGGCCGAGGCGGATCGCCGGCGCGAGACCTCCGACTCGTCCCGATTTGATGTTCACGCTTCGCAGCGCTCGCCGATGCATCGCATCCTCCAACGAGGCGTCGTCGACGATGGATTCGTCGAGACACACGCGGAACGCGGACCCGCGCTGGAGCCTCGCGTGGGCGTCGATCGAACGCTCGGAAAACGGCTGCTCGACCTGCTCGACCTCGAACTTCCCCGCCCAGGACCGGACCCGTCCGGCATCCCGCGGTGAGTAGGCTTGGTTGGCGTCGACCCACAACCGTAGGTTCGGGTAGGCGCGTCGTACGGCGCCCACCGGAGCCGAATCCCATCCGGGTTTCACCTTGAGTTTGACACGCCGATATCCCGCCGTCACATACGTCCCCACCGCTTCCACGAGAGCGGCGACGGAGGGTTGGATCCCGACGCTCACGCCGACTTCGACCCTCGGGCGATTGCCGCCGAGGAGCTGGGACAAGGAGCGACGCCGCTCGCGTCCGACCAAATCCCAGAGAGCCATTTCGATGGCCGCCTTGGCCATCGCGTGCCCTCGCACGGGTACAAAGGCCCTCGTGAAGCTCGTCAGATCCACCTTCGTCTGGCGCAGGAGCCAAGGAAGGACCAGCTCCCCGATCGCCCAGCGGGCCGTGGCGACGGTCTCGCTCGAGTACCCCGGATCACGCGACGCCACGCATTCGCCGTACCCGACTTCGCCGGACTTCGTATGCAGCCGAACGATGAGGATCTGACGCTGCCGTTCGATTCCGAAGCTGGTCTCGAAGGGGTGTACGAGCGGAAGCTCGAGCTCGTCCAAGTCGGCGCGAACGACCTGCATCAGGGGGCCCGCGGTGAGGTTTCGGGAGTCGTCGGCTCAGGAGAGAGGAAGTAGAAGCTCCGACGCTCGTGATCGAGGGTCACCACGGCGAAGTCATCGACCCGGTAGTGGAGGTCGAACGCCGCTCGAAAGGCATCGCGGGCTGCGTGTCTCCAACGACGAACGGCCGCCGGTTCGTGCTGCTGAAGCAGAGCGATGTCGAAGGGGATCTCCAGATGGGCTTGGGCCCCCGACGGCTCGGTGACCGTAACGGGCGCCCGAAGTCCGGTCTCACAGGCTTCGGTGTCGATGACCGACTGGGAATCTTGGTGTCGTCGGAGGTCTTCTTCCGCCGTTGGGATCGCTCCCCCCAATCGTGCTTCAACCGACGGCTCGGCAACGGACCAGGTGACCCGGAGGCGGTCGGACTCCGAACCCCGGTTCAGCTCCGAGCCCATCTGGCCATAGTAATGGACGTAGTAGCGATCCGGTCGTGCCCCCAGCCGACGGACGTTGAGGCGAGCGTTACGGCTCTGGAGAGGGTCGAACGTCCAGCGGATGAGGGGTAGACCCTGGCGAAGTACCTCGTCGCGCTGGAACGCCTTGAGGCGGAAGGCCACATGGTGGTTCTGGTACTCCGGGCGGACGGCGGTCATGTGAGAATAGTGGTAGAGTGCCGTTCCGTCCCAACCCAGGAACCCGAGCGAGAAACCGACCAGGTGAATGTCCGCGAAGGCTCCAACCACGAGTCCTCCATTGTCCTGCATCGCTCGCTGGAGGGGGGAAGGAACCGGGGGCTCTTCGTCGAGCCCCCACGCGAGCCGTTGCACCTCTTCGACCGCGCGAAACTCTTCGGGCTTGTCGAGGCGACGGAATCGGAAGTCCCGGATGCCGTGGTCGGTCGGATCCGCCGGCACGGCGCGCACACCGGGGGGCGGTAGATAAGGACGAAGGGAACGCGGCCTAACGGCGGATCCGGAGCTCGCCTTTCTTCACACCGTAGCGCACTTCATCGGCGGGGGTGAGGTCCCACAAGAGGTCTTCGATCTCGGGGAGATTCCGAAGGAATTCGGCCTTGCTGCGCGTCAGCATGAGATGTTCGAAGCGACGGCGCGCGAGAACGTAGGCGGCGACGAAGTAGGACCCGACGATGACGATGATCGGGCCGAACACGACGAACGCAAGATTGTAGTTGATGGTGGGGGTGGCCGTGTAGGGGTTGATCCAGGAGAATGGCGGGTAGTTGCTCAACGGGGTCAGGTCGCCTGCGGCGAGTGTGGTAAGGAACACGCCGATCGCGAAGAGGAGGCACGAGAGAAAAAAGCGGTGCACCCGCATCTGAAATCGGAGTCGCCGGCCCAACGGTTGTTTGGATGCCGTGGCCATCGGAGCCGGCGGGAGTGGCCATGCGATATGAAGCTAGCTCTGGAGCGCGTCCGTGGGGTCCGTAGGTCAAATCCTCCGGGGATCCCAACACTCCCGGGAGCGAATTCGTAGCGGAGGCCGGCACGGCAGAACGGGGCGATTCGCCTATCGGTCGGTCCGGCCGAACGGCGTCTTGTCCTCGGTCCCACGGGGGAGCGCGGGGGCGGGAATTTGCTCCAGGATCCGGCGCCGAACACGGTAGTAGACGCCGCCCGCTCCCACGAGCGCCGCGGCGATGGCCGCTAGACCCAGCCAACCCCCGAATGCCCATCCGATAGCGATGAGGGCGAATCCCAGGGCGCCGACCAGGCCGCCCGACACGGGGCTGCCGCGCGCCTGGGGGCGTTGGGCGGAACGAGACAACGAGAGGATCGCGGCAGCGACCTCGATCGCTAGTACGGCAAAGGCGGCCACGATCACGGTCGCGATGCCGAACGCGGTGAACGACGAGCCATTGAAGTAGCTCGCCACGAGAGCGAGGATGAGGATCCCTGAAATCCCCGCACGAAGCCCTAAGCTATAGAACGCACCGGCGGCGTCGCTCCCAAAGTACCGACTTCGGAGCAAGTACCATTGCGCGATCTCTCCGCCAGCGACCAAGAGGACGATGTCGACCAGCGCCGCCACGTTGGCCCCGTTGGCCGCCGCAGTGAGCAACAGCAACCAGGGGAAGGCCAAGGGTACGCCGACGAAGAGTCCGGCCGTGTACGCGTAGAATTCCTTTCGTTCGTCGAACAGCGACGAGGGTACTTGGGGAGTCGCGTACCGCCCCACCTCCAAGTACACGAAGGCTCCCGAGATCAGGACCCCGATGATCCCACCGTAGGTGAGGGCCACGTCCACCACGTTAGTCCACCTTCCGTGCGCCCGTGAGGAATCCCGTATGGCCAAGCATCTCGAAATCGGGACGCGTTCCTCCTTCCCCGGTATGGAGGGCGCGTTGGAGCACTTCCGTGCTCTGGACCTCGACGAACCCCGCCTCGCGTAGTGCCCTCACCGATCGCTCCAGCTGATTGTACGTCGGAGTGAACACGGCCAAACGCCCCCCCGGGACGAGGGCGTGACGAGCCGTCTCCGCCACGCGCCACGGTTCGGGCAGGTCCAGGAGCACGCTGTGAACGGGACCCACGTCGAACCCCGACTCCACGACGTCGCGCAGTTGAAACTCCACACGCCCTTCGAGACCGAATCGAAGGAGATTCGAACGAGCCCCAGCGAGAAAGTCTTCGCGACGGTCGAACGCGTACAGATGACCCGAAGGACCGATGGCAAAAGCCAGCACCGTGGTGAGAGAACCGGTTCCGCATCCGGCTTCGATGACGGTTCCTCCGGGTTCGACGCCGGCAAGGTAGAGG
>JBAUTP010000159.1:0-15023 GCA_049582265.1 Thermoplasmata archaeon | reverse complement strand
CAAGAGCCGTTCCGCTGGCTCGTCGACCTGAGCGTCATCGAGATGATCTCAGGCCGCCAACTCGACCGAGGGAAGGACTTCCTCACGACCGAGAACTTCCACGTCCGACTGCGCCCGCACGCTATCGGCGTCCTCGCACATCGCCTTTCCGAGAACTTTAATCGCGCCGTTCCGTTCGGCGGGCAACGGCGGACCTTCGACGCGATCTTGTTCGAGACAGCGCGCAAGATTGCTCGGAATCTGCTCGGGCAGTCGAAGCGGCTTGATCTCAACTTCCCGTTCGGGGCGTTTGACGGGGCGCTCGACGCCGACGTGGCGGAGACGGTCTCTGCGCTGACCCACGCGGACGCTCGGCGACTCGGGATATCGAAGGCGGGGCTGTTCTACATGAAACGGCGGGCGGCGGAGGGGAAGCCACTCAGGCTCTACGGGAAGGTCGCCCGTAAGGTCCCTATCGTCAGCGCAGAGCACTGAAACGAGCACTCGGCCCAGCACTGGGCCAGCACTCGCCAGTGCTCGGTCAGTGCTCGCGAGTACTCGGTCAGCATTGGGGTAGTCGGGAAGTAAGGGCCCGACGATGGGAGGGCGTGCCCCGACCTCGCGTTCCCGAATTCATCAAGCGCATTAAGCGACAACAACGGCAGGCCCGCTATCGAAAGAAGCCAAAAGTGAGGGAGCGTCGGCGAGCGGCCGCCCATGATTACTACGAGCGGCACACGGAGTTCATCAAGGCGCGAGTCCGAGGGCGACACGAACTTGGAGGCGACCCTGCGAAGATCGAGGAGCTTCGCACCCGCTACCGAATCATTGGCCCCCACGAGCCCGTCCCATCTGATTCAAGCCTCACGACGCGAAATTCATGCGGGACGAAGACTAATGAGCGAGCCGACGCCGCCTACATCCTCGAGAGCCGCTGGCCGAAACCCGACAGTCCTTGGGGCTTCGTCACGAGCTGCCCCGATCTTAGCACCCTCCTCGGGCTCGGTGGCAAGGGCCAGAACCTCGACCTGAAGGAGTTCATCCGCGATGAGATGCTCTGCCGGTTCCCTGACCGATATCCCCATCGAGAGGACTTGCCGAACCAGGACGAAGTCCTACGTCGACACCTGGGTCCGCCAGACATCCGCGAGAGGGAGAAGCGGGTCCGAGAAGCACGGCTCAAGCAACTCACGCCCGACTTCCAGTGCCCGAACGAGAACTGCGGCTACTTCGGCCCGATGATCCCGACGGGCAAAGGTCCATACTTGGCCCAGAAGTTCGCCACCTCAGAAGATCGAGGGAGGATGGGCGTGGCCCCAACCGACCTCCTCCCTGGTCTATTTTGCCCGCAGTGTCGGGGCCTTGTCTTGTTCCGACCCGACGTTGACCTCACCCCACCGCTGGGAGGATGTGACGCGAGGTTCCGTTGCGAATGTGGCTACGAAGGCCCCTTGGCGCCCGACCCCGCGACGGCGGAGTACAACTGCCCCCAGTGCGGCCTCGTCGTCGGAATGACGCTCGAAGACCGACCTCCTCCACCGAAAGACGGTGAATAGCGTAGCCTGAAAGGAGTCCATTGGTGGCCTTCCAATGGACGAAATAGAGCGCCCAGAATCAACTGAGCAACCCACCGCCGAAAGCATCCCATGCCCCGACTGCGGTCAGTCATTCAAGACGGCTCAGGGGCTGGCGGGCCATCGACGGCTGGCTCATTCGGCCAGCAGTGCGCGAGAGCTCGACGAGCGCACCCGAGAGCTGGATGAGCACAGGCGCGCACTTGAATCGAAGTCTGCCGAGATCGCTCTAAGAGAGGAAGCTGCGCGAAGAAAAGGGGCCGAAGCCGCCCGCCGCCAGCGGGAGATTGAGTCGGTAGGTCCCAGCTCAATCGGCCTTGACCAGTGCGAGGGCTGCGGTGCCTGGTTCGACGACTCGAACAAGCTCCTAGTCCACACCCGCGAGGTTCACCCCCTTGACGAGGCCGTAGCGGCCGAGGCGCGGGTTAGTACCTCTCGGGTTAACGATGTTTGGACGGAGGCTTGCAACAAGCAGAAGCGACACCCCGACAAAACTTCTAAGGAGATCGTCAAGCGGTTTTGGAGCGGGACGGACCAGAAGATTCTCCGCTCGCTCCTCGACCACAACGCTGCGTTCAAGTTCGAGGGGGAGGATTAGGGCATGTCCGCTGGCCTATCGCCAGTTCCTCATTCGGTTGTCGCTGGCGGCTGAGACGGTGTCTACTTCCGCTGCGATGGGTGCGGCTCCCTCCTTCGATTCCTGATACGCTCGAAGGACGGTCGCGATCTCTGTAAGCGCTGCCTCGACGACCTCGGCGCGAGGGCCTAGCCATGCCGCGTGGCCTGCCCTCTGCCACCGCCAAGCGCGCCTACAACCTCCGCGAGAAGCGGGGTTATCGTGAATTCGTCGCCTCTCACGGTCCCGTTCGGGGCGGTCAGAAGGGATTCCGCCGGTTAATGCGAGGCCGTCCCGTCGGTCACCGCCCCCTCCCGTTCCTCAGCTCCTATCAGCGGTCGAAGCGCGAGACTGCGCTCCGAGTTCTCGGGAGGTCGCGTCGTTTCGGTGAGTCGCTGTCCAAGGCGGCGCGCGAGGCGCATACCACGCCCGAGACGGTCGAACGTTATCTCGGACACTCGGGATTTCGCAAGGTGGGCAGTCGGTGGGAACCCACAAAGAGCGATTCGCTCCTTCGCCGCATGGCCTTCTACGAGGACGGCAGAAGGAGTGCCGTCACTATCCGAGGCTCGAAGACCGCCTCACTGCTTGGACGGTACAACCGCGACGTTCGGACGTTCCTCGAAGATCCCGCGCGAGACCCATCCGTCCTGAAGAGATGGGAGGGTCGGACATTTGTTGACGCACACGGGAAGGTCCACCCGTTCGAAACAGATGCTGCGAAGATTCGCTTGGCAGTGGAACGCGCCGAGAGCGAGTACGGCTCATTCGACATTTACCCCGAGGGCGACGAGTCGGAGGAGGCGTTCGTGGAAGCGTGACAGCGACCTCTTCTGTCGACCCGACGAGCATCGGTCCCCTTCTTGGAAGGGCCACCGACGCGGCTCGCGACGACTTCCAAGATCGGTTGAACGAGGCGACTGCTTGGGTCGAGTGGATTCGGGCGGGCGCGCCAGGTGCGAAGGACTGCGTCGTGTGTTCCTCGGAAGAGAAGACCGAGCTTCATCACGTCGCGGGGAAGTTGAACTCCGACCTTGTCGTTCCAGTCTGCGGGCGCTGCCACAAGAAGCTGAGCGAGAGGCAGAACGGCTGGGACTATCGCTGGGTCGAGCCCGACAACCCGCCGAAACTCAAGGAGGCACTGCTCCTTCGGGGACTCTCCGACCTCTGCGAAGAGAGAGGGCGCTCCGACACCGCGTATCATCTTCTCGGAAAGCGCCTTCGAGCACTGTCCTCGATGGTCGGACGGGGGGCTGCGTCATGAGCGAGGAGACAGAGTCCCCACCCGTCTTTCTACGCGTCCTGACCAAGCCGAAAAAGGAGCGGCCGAAATGGGAGGGCCGCGAACAGAGACCGAACGATAGCCTGTGGCTCGTGTTCGACACCGAAACGACGACGGACTTTCGCCAAGAGCTGCGATTCGGAATCGCGCGGGTCTACGCCTTTGGGAATCTCACGCGCACGCTCGCCTTCTTCGAGAGAGTTAGCAAGGAGGAGCGCGAAACGATCTTCGCGTGGGCGAAAACACGGGGCTTCGATGCTATGCCCCGAGAGGAGTTCGTTCTCTCCGTCTTCCTGCCGCTTGCCTTACACCAACGTGCGGTTGTGGTAGGGTTCAACCTGCCGTTTGATCTGTCGAGGCTCGCGGTCGATTTCGCGCCCAAGGAGAAGCTGAAAGACAAACGCGGCTGGAAGGAGAAGTGGACGCTCCGCCTCGTCGCTAAGGGCGACCATGCATTCGCTCATATCCCTGGAATCCAAGTCACGCACATCGACGCACGGAAGTCGTTCATCAACTTCTCGGGGACGAAGGGGAAGAGGCTCGAATATCGTGGGGCATTCGTCGACCTCAAAACGCTGACCGCCGCCCTGACTGGGGAGAGTCACTCGCTTGAATCGGCGGGGGAGGCGTTGGGCTGCTCGTTGAAGAAGTCAGAACAGGACTACCACGGGGAAGTCAACGAGACCTTCCTTGAGTACGGTCTCAATGATACGTCGCTGACGGCCGAACTATACGAGAAGTGCCTCACGCGATACCGCGAGTTCAACCTGCCCGAGCACCCGAGCCGCGTTTTCTCGGCCGCGTCCCTTGGGAAAGCCGCGTTCCGTGGGCGGGGAGCATCTCCGCCGACTATCGACGACAAGCACCTGCTCGGCCGAGTGATGGCCGCGTTCTACGCGGGCAAGGTCGAGTGTCGGGTCGTTGGGCGAGAGGTCCCCGACGTTGCCGTTCTCGACTTTACGAGCCAGTATCCGAACCTGTTCTGCCTCCTCGGGACAGAGCGATTCTTGATGGCAGAACGCTTCGAAACGCGCGACTCGACGGAGGAAGTGCGGGCGTTCATTGAGTCACTGACCCTCGACGACCTGCTCAAGCGCGCAACGTGGGAACATCCCCTCCTTTGGACGATCTGCGAAGTCGATGCCAACGGGGAGATTCTGCCTGCCCGATCCTCTTATTCGACGAAGGGAGACGCACCGACTATCGGGTGGAACCGCGTTTCGACGGAGGCGGGGCTGACCCTGCCGTATCTCTTGCCCGACCTGATTGCGGCGAAGCTGCTCGGCGGAACGGTTCCGAAGATCGTTCGGGCAGTCTCATTCGTGCCTGTCGGTCTCCAAGCGCTCAACGAGATTTCGATTCTCGGAACTACGGTCACCGCCGACGAGTGCCCGATTCAACGGCTGAGCGAGGCGCGAATCCGCGAGAAGGCAGAACGGCGCGTGGGCTGGGAGGCGCGCGAACTCGGGCTGAAGATTCTCACGAACTCGGCAAGCTACGGAGTCTTCGTCGAGGTCAATGTCAAGCGGCAGAGCGGCGAGTTAGAGGTTTGCGGGCTCGACGCGGTCGAGTCGTTCGACGAGGATGGGGCCAAAGTCGAGGAGCCAGGCGAGCTATTTTCCCCGCTTCTCGGAGCCACAATCACCAGCGCGACTCATCTGCTCCTCGCGCTTGTCGATTCAATCGCAGCGAAGCTCGGCGGCGAGGTCGTCTATCAAGACACGGATTCGGCGTTCGTAACCCCCTCTCGGCTCGCTTCCGAGATCGCACGGGCCTTCAATTCTCTCAATCCATACTCGGTCGCGGTCCCGTTCCTCAAAGAGGAGACCGCGAAGAAGGCTCCGTCCGAAGACTACCCGAGAGGCTCGCCCGACACACGGCCCCGGTTTTTCGGTCTCTCCTCCAAGCGTTACTGCCTATTCGCCCGAGATCGGCACGGTCGCCCGTTCGTCTTCAAGCAGGGAGCATCGGACCACGGGCTCGGCATGTATCAGGTGCCCGAGGACCGAGAGAAGTTCACGAAGCAGGTATGGGAACGACTGATTGAGGCCGTCGACAACCCCTACACCACTCCTTCGGAGGGGTTCGAGCACTTGCCCGCGACGGCTCAATTCGCTCTGACGACTCCCGCACTGTTCCCGCGAGTGTCGAAGATTGAGGGGATACGGCCCTTCGGCTTTCTGACGGTTCGATATCTCGACCCCGCCGCACTTCCAGACGGCGCGGAGACGTTCGAGCTGCTGCCCTTCCACTCACCGAAGGAAGTCGCTTGGCTCGGACTCGCCGAGAAAGAGGGGGCGAAGACGTGGGCGCACATTCTCGAAGCCTTCTCGCGGCACCGAGATCGGAAGTACCTCGTCGGGCCAGATGGACGAATCCTCCGCCGCTCCGTCCTCGTTCGGGAGTCCTCCCTCGTCGGGCTCGGCAAGGAGGGAACGAAGCTCGGGACGAGTGTCAAGCTCGGCAAGGCGGCTGGGGGCACGCCCTCGATCTTCATCGACTGGAAGCGCCGCCTACTTGCAATGGGACGGGCAGAGGCGCGACGGTTGGGGGTACCGTGGAATCGGGTCGGGGGATGGAAGCGGACCTTCCGAAAGACGGGGACCCTGCGCGGGGATGCGCTTCATAGGTTGAAGGGGACGCTGATTGGTTCGGGCTGAGCGCGGAGGGGACCCGCGCGATGAATCGGGGTAGAGGGCTCTGGGCTCGTTGTTTTCAAGGGGGAGACCCAACCGCTCCGTGGGAATCATGGAGTCGCTCAGCAAGTCGGAACGTCTCAGGAGGGTTCGGACGGAATTGGAACAGAGCATTGACGCAGATTTGGCCAAAGGACATGGTGGCCACGAATTCGAGGTGGATTTCCATACCCTCGACAGGTACTCGGCGTATCTGGGATTCTGCTCGGCCGAGACCTACCGCGTGGTTGCGCTGGTGCTCTCGGCGTTGGTCGCAGTGTCGGCCGTAGTGAGCTTGGTCGTAGCTTTCCGTTAGGCCCAGCCGCCAGGGCCCCACCGCGATCTGCGGGGTCGGCGGGTGGGGTGGCGAGGACGGGCGAGGTCTCGGCGGGGGTGGACCTACTTACGGGCCTCCGTAGTATAGCGCCCCGTACCCACTCCTTCTCGGAACTGAAGCGAGCGGCCCGCGCCGGTGGGACGGTACCCGACGTGTCGGTCCGTCGCGATCTCGCCCCTTGGCCGAGCGGGAGCTCTGGTTCTTCCGGCTCCACCGAACGCTGGACCTAGATCAGCAACTGGCGACCATCCCCCCTCCACGTCCTGGGGGCCCGCGAGAGACATGCGATGATGGATCAGTTTCCAGGCAATGTCCGCGGCTCTGCGAAAGATGTTCGTGGCTTGGTCCGTGATATGGACAGTTCCATTTGGGGGAGACCGATTGACCTCGTTCTCGCCATATGGCCTAGAATTTGTCACCGAATCGGTGAATCGTGTCGACGTACCACCTGGTCTGCAGCGGTACCGGCGAGTCGGACCCGCCGAGATGGCACCCGCTGATCATCCAATAACTATACGGGTATGCATTGCAGCAATGACAGTGATGTCGCCTATCCTCCGGTATATGAATTTTGATGGGATTCGACGACGTCTGTGGAACTGACATAATACCAAAGTTGATTAAAGCCCGTGTTATATCACTTCCGAAATCATGCCGCGCGATGTCTTCTCCGCATTGGCCGACCCCACCCGGAGGCAAGTCCTGGACCTCCTTTCACGCCGAGAGCGCGCCGCCGGAGAGTTCGGGAGTGCGTTCCCTCACATCAGTCAACCGGGGTTGTCGAGACATCTACGCGTGCTTCGGGAGGCGGGCCTCGTGAAAGTGAGGCGGGACCGACGGCTTCGTATCTACTCGCTCCGTTCCGAGCGGCTCGCCGAAGTGGATGCATGGATCTCGAAGTACCGTGGGTTTTGGGAGACCGAGCTCGATTCCTTGGAGGCTCACCTGGATGCCAAGAAACGAGCGCGAGAGGAAAAGCGGTCATGAGCCCGTCGAGTCCTCGTGAGGGAGCTCCCGGGAGCGTGGACGGACCCGGGTTGCTCCACGAAGACGACGAGCGCGCCATCGTGACGTTCCAGCGCCTTCTCCATCACCCGATCGAGGAGGTATGGGCCGCGATCACCGACCCCGAGGAACTCGAGACGTGGTCCCTGGTCAAGGTTTCCCGCGAACCCAGCCATGGCCGGCTCGAAATGAGGTACGCGAATGGTCTCCGTGCCGGGGGTCGAGTGCTGGAGTGGAATCCACCCCGGGTCTATGAGTACGAGTGGAATGTCGACCCCGGCCAGGCACTTCCGCGCGGCGAGACTTCGATCGTACGTTGGGAGCTATCTCCTCGTAACGAAGGAACCCTGCTCGTCGTCACCCATCGCAAGCTCACTCGACCTACGGCCGAGGTCCTTGTCCGAGGACTCAGGGTTTTCCTTGACCGATTGTCCGCGCACATGGACGGCAGACCTATTCCCGAACCTCCGTGGAACGCTCCGCCCCCTATCCCGAGTCGGGAACCGAGCTGACGAGGTGACCGACCCAAGATTCGGCCTTCCCAGGAAGGCAGGGCACGGGGGAAATTCTCGCCTACCAGCACGGTGGAAGGCTAGCCACCTCGCGCACTCTACTTCGGTTGGGTCGTGGCCTCAAGGGAGGACCTCATGCTCGGAACGGCGTTCTCGCTTAGGTCGTTCGCGGGATAGTGGACGACTCGTCGCCCCTCATGTACCTCATACAACTCGTCGAGGGTCGGTCGTGCCCTTCGGAGACCCGGGGGAGTAGGCCCATCGTTTCGGCCCGAGCCAGCTCTGGGGTTCGCCAAGCGCTTCGAAGGCGTCGTAACCACCCACTGTTCGGGGTTCCCCTCTCTTGGACTCTCCCGCGCCCCGGGGAGGCGGCGAGCCCTATCGATATTTTTCAAGCCGGCTCTCGAACTCGGAGCGAAGCGCGTGTCGCCGAGCGTCCGCCACGAGCTCGTGCTCGAACGCCGTTAGCTCACGGAGAAACCCGAACCGGTGGCTGGCGGCCTCGGCATCGCGATTCCAATCCCGCCGTCGAGCTCGTCCGATGAGGCGCTCCAAGTCGGGCCATTCCCGCCGGCCCTGAGCGAGTGTTCGCAGGATCTTTTCCGGGTCGAAACCCTCCCGATCGTTCCAGAGCTTTCCCACGGCGAGAAGTCGAACGAGAGCTTCGTCGAACCCTTTCCTACCGTAGCGCGTCGCGTCGTACAGGTCTCGCTCCGTGGCCCGCTGTTGGATGGCCCGAAGCTTCTCGGCGAGCGACTCCTCGACCCGCAGGCAGGGGATCGGAGGCGGACGGAAGGGCAGGACCGCGAAATACGGTTGAGGGAGTGGCGCCCAGGAGCGAGGGGGAAGGAACAGCGCCTCTCGGTAGCTGATCTCCAACCGGAACTCCCCGGCATCCCAGGCGTGTTCGTACCCGACACGACACGCCCAATTCTTGCGAGCGGTCCGATAGGGCTCTACGATCGAGAACTGGACCCCGTGATGGCCTTTCTCAAAACACTCGCGAAGGACACCCTCGGGGTCGTCGGGCAGCCCCAAGTTGGTGAAGTCGAGGTCCTCGCTCAGCCGCCCGACGTCCCCGGTGACCATCAGCCGCAGGTAGGTCCCCCCCTTGAACGCGAGGCGGCCGATCACGCCGGCGGCGTAGAGGGCGTCCAACGCATAGAGGAGCACGACCTCCTGCTGAGCGATATGAAGGTCCACGCCCATTCGGTCTGCGAACCGGTTGGCCGCGGTTCGGGGGATCACCGAACATCCACCTCCGCGCGCAACAAGGCCTCGGGGACGTTGCGAATGATGTGCCAGCGCGGGTCACGTGGCCCGCGTCGCCCGAACTCCCGAGGCGCTCCTAACGGGACGTAGGGCTCGCTACGTCGGGCACGAACCCGGTCGAGCCAACCCCCGGGCGGGCGTGCCGTTGTTCCGTACCTCTCCACGAGGTAGCCCAGCCGCAACCCGAGGCTGCGCGAGCCGAACCGACGGACGTAGTGTTCCATTCGTGTCCAGTGGAGCCGTGCTCCGGCACTCTCAAGGACCTTCACCACGCCTCCCAGGCCCCCCGAGAATTCGGGTCGAGCGAGGCAGTCCAGGACCGTCCTCTCGCGATCGCTCACGGTGATCGTTTCGCCACGCCGTTCGATCGCGTGATACCCAAAGAATCGGGCGGGGGCCACGGTGATGCGGCGGAACTGAGCCGCGTGAGCCCAGCGAGTATGCCCATGGGTTGGAGTGACGATGTAGTACAACCGGCTGGCTTGCGGCAGGAGTCCCAACAGCTCGGCCGCGGTCGCGAATCCAAAGTAGTACGGGCTCACGATCCGACTTCCGAGCCGGAGTGGGTCGGTGTCCGGTATCGCGTCGGGACCATGCCGGCTTGGATTGAGCAGGTACCTTCCCCGTCCCACGCGCTGAAGCCACCCTTTCTGAACCAAGGCATGGGCGATCTTTCGAGCGAACCCCGGCGAGACCCCGGCGCGTTGTCGGATGCCTTCGAGCGTCAGGTCCTCCAGGGCTTCGGCCTCGAGCGAGAGTACCACTTTGGCTTCGGTCCGAGAAAGCGAGCGGGTTTCCACAGTCCGGCTATGTGTTCGATATATCTTAAAGTTACCATTGTGGTAACTATGCTATATATCACACTCTATCCCGCAGATCACCCGAACGCCGGGAGGAACGAACCCACATCCTCCGTGATACGGCAGGTCCTCCTACGATGTGCCTCGCCACACCCGCCGGATTCGATGGCTCCACGTACTTGGAGGAAGGGAGCAGTCATTCGCGCCCCCCGAACCGAGCCGCCCCTTGCTGCGAGTTGATGCCAAGCCGCTTCGGAGGTGGCCTATCGCATCTCGCTCGGGTCCCACGAGACGCGGAGACCCTCGTTGAGCCCGTTGAGCATCGACATCTCCTCTTCCGTGAGGCTGAAAGTGAACGCTCCCGCGTTGTCACGGATCCGCTCCGGCCGTACCGATTTGGGGATCTCTACGACGGAATGCTGGAGGCCCCAACGGATGAGTACGGCGGCGGACGTCGTCCCATGGGCTTTCGCGATACGGGTGACCCGTGGATCCTCGAGGCGCTTCCCTCGCGTGAGAGGAGCATACGCTTCGATCTGGATGCCCCGCTTCTGACAGAACTGGAGGAGCTCGGACTGGAAAAGGAATGGGCTGAACTCGACCTGGTTGACCGCCGGAACCACGTCCGATTCCGCGAGCAGCTCTTCGAGATGGGGGATCGCGTAGTTGCTGACTCCGATACTTCGCGCGCCGCCCATTTCTTGGATCTTCCGAAGCGCCCGCCAACTTTCGGAGCGCTTTCCAGTGACCGGCCAGTGAATGAGGTAGAGATCGACGGCCTCGACTCCGAGGGCGCGGCGGCTCTGTTCGAATGCCGCGAGCGCGGAGTCGTACCCCTGGTCCGCATTCCACAGCTTCGTCGTAAGGAAAACCTCGCTTCGATCGATGCCGGACGCGCGGATGGCCTCCCCCACATCTTTCTCGTTCCGGTAGAGCGCCGCCGTGTCGATGAGGCGGTAACCGACCTGGAGCGCAGATTCCACGGCCTCCCGGGTCGTCGAGCCGGGGGGTGATTGGTAGACGCCGAGACCGAACACCGGCATGAGGTTTCCGTCGTGTAGGCGCACGGTCGAGCCCAAACCCTTCTGAAGGTCGAAGGCGGACGGGGTAGATGCCGCTGTCATGTCAGCGACAGGAGTTGAGGGTATTTCGACTCCCCTGCCGCGGCGGAGCGAGATCAGGTCCTCCGCTCATCGCGGAAGTAAGCACAAAGCAGATGACAGATGACCAAATGGGCGTCCTCGATATGTTGCATATCGTCTGACGGCACCACGACCGCCAGGTCGCACAAGGCACGCATCTTCCCTCCACCCCTACCGATCAATCCCACGGTCGTCATGCCGAGCCTACGGGCTTCTTCGAGCGCTCGGAGGACGTTCGGCGAGTTGCCGCTCCCGGAGAGTCCGAAGGCGATGTCGCCTTTCGTGCCTAGGTTCTTGATCTGCTCCGCGTAAACCTCGGCGTAGCTGAGGTCGTTCGCCCAGGCCAGAATGGTTGGCATCGCATCGGAGAGGCTCACGCAACGGAATCGCTTGTTATCCCCCACGATGGTCAGTTTCGCGATGTCGTTCGCCATGTGACTGGCGGTCGAGGCGCTTCCCCCGTTTCCGAAGAAGTAGATGGTCTTACCCGCGGCCCGAACCCGGGCGAAGACCTCGACGAGCTGATTCGTCCCTTCGGTGAGATACCCCCCGGTGAGCGTCTCGGCATTCAATCGAACATATCGCTCGGTGTACTCCGTCACGCTGGTGGACACGATACCCTCCGGTGTGCTTGGTCGGCCAGCCCCTAGTAACCGAACGAGCTCAGGAAGCCCCACCAGGCCTCGAGAGTACGGTTGACCGCCATCCGAGCCGGCGGACCCGCGGCCGGAGACTGGGCCAGCTGGTGAGCGAGCAGTCTGCGTTCGGCGCGGGAATGAGCCAGGTCCGCCGCCGAGTGCACGCGGAAGAACTCATGGGCCGCCTTCGAGCGAATGCCGTACCACGTGCGGAGTCCCCTCGACTTCTCCTCCGCTACCTTTGGAAACTGTGCCTCGTAGGCATACAGCGCGCCGAGTGCGGCCGAAGCCGTTCCGGGTCCCAGCGTCAGGTCCTCGTAGGTCTGGCATAGCTCACGTGTGGCGGGGCGAGCCGGCGGAGGCGAATGCATCTTCCACGTGGCGCCTAGGCTACGAGCGAAGTCGTGCCAGAGTTCAGGATGCGTAGGGGATCGGCCCTCCTCATCGATCAGATTCTCAAGGAGAACGCGTCGGTCCCTGGCTTGTTCCAGGCGAGCGTAGGTGCCCGCCACGTAGCGAGGGAAGTTCGATTCGAAGTGATGGTACTGCCCCGCGTAGGACAGGAGATCCTCGCGAGTAACATTCCCTTCCGCCCACGCCTGGTAGAAGGGGTGCTTCAGCAAGTGTCGGGTGCGGATCGCGACGTTAAGGTCCCGGACGGTCGTCATGCACCGGGCATGACGCACACAGGTAATCGAGGCTTTCGGTTCCCTCGATTATGCGTCCTTTTCGCGCTCACGACAACGTTGGACGGGAAACGCCTAAGCGCTTCGATTCTAGCATAGGTTCCCCGACGTCAGGCGAAAACGGTGAACGTACGGTGCTTGGGTGGAGAATGAGGGAGAAGTTGCCTGTCGCGGTCGGCCCAAGCTCCTTCATGCTACGAACCCTCTCGACGGGTATGGCGGCCGATCTAGGTTGGCATCCGCTAGAGAACTCCGAATGACGACCTTTGTCAGCGCCGTCGGAATGGGCCGTTTTGGAAAACGAGCCGAGACCCTGATCGACCTCGCGGACGAGGCGGCCGGGTATGCGCGGGAGATCGTCGGCGACAAACCCATCGACCTCGTCGTCGTGGGTAGCATGATAGCCCACGGCCCGAACGGGCCCGAAGCCCTCGGCCCCCGCCTGGCAGGTCGTCTGGGGCTGGAGGCCGCCCACGGGATCCGCGTCGATGCCGCCAGTGCGACGGGAGCCATGGCCTTTCATGCCGCGGTTCTTGCCCTCGAATCCGGACGATACCGCCGGGCCCTGGTCATCGCCGCCGAGAAGATGACCGACCGGCCGACTCCGGAGAACACGCGGGACCTATCGGCGTCACTCCATTTCAGCGAGGTCGCCCATGGTGCCACGATGCCTGCCCTCGCCTCCATGGTGGCCCAGGCGTACACGGCACGGCACGGGGTCGGTCCCGAGGCCTATGATGAATTCGTAGTCCATGAGCGCGCTGAGGCGACACGGAACGCGAACGCTCATTTTCAGAAGCCGGTGACAGCGAGCGAGGTGGCGGCGAGCCGCCCTGTGGCCCTACCTCTTCGACTCCTCCATTGTTCTGCCATCTCCGACGGGGCGGTCGCACTCGTCATCGAGCGCGGAATTGGCCCGGCGACGGTTCTGGGTCTCGGTCAGGGCTTCGAAGCCCTGCGACTCGTCGATCGAGTCGACATGACGACCTTCGCGGCGACGCGGACGGCGGCTTCTCAAGCCTACGGTGCAGCGCACCTGACGCGCAAGGATGTTGACGTGGTCGAGATGCACGATGCGTTCGCTCCCTTCGGGCTCATCCACATCGAGGACCTGGGCTTGTGCGGCCCGGGAGAAGCCGCCTCCTGGTACGCCCGGGGCTGGGGGAAGCACGACGGTCGGACCCCCGTGAACCCCTCCGGTGGTGTTATCGGCCGGGGCCATCCCGTTGCGGCCTCGGGTCTTGCGGAGATTGGTGAGATCGCTCTGCAGCTCCGAGAGGAAGCGGGGAGCCACAGCGTCTCCCGGCGGCCGCGTGTAGGTTTAGCCCAAGCGGTCGGCGGGCTTGCCTCCCAGAACTTCGTTACCATCCTGGGAAACGGAGGGCCATGAGCACGACGACGGCCGAGCTCACCATACTACGATGTGAGGTATGTCAGCATGCCTCCCTCCCCGGCGATGGCCCGTGCCCAAGATGCGGGTCTCGCGACCTCCGACCGCTACCGGTGGCCCCCCGAGGGAAAGTTATCGCTGCCACCGAGTTGTTGAGCGTGGCCAACGGCTGGACGAGCCCCCATCGGCTTGCAATCGTGGAGGTCCCGGAAGGGGTCCGACTCCTCGCGATCGTTGACGGAGAGCTCCCTTCCGTAGGGTCGATGGTTGAACTTTCGCTTGACCATGGGCTCTACCGAGCGTCCGACCGCCCTCCGGGCGCCGAAGAAGCCCTCGGCCGGCCCGTCGGTTCTATCCCTCCATGATCGTGATGTCGTTGCCGTCGGGATCGCGCACGACCGCGTACGTCCCCCAAGGGGCATCGGTCGGTGGCTCAGTGAACTCGACTCCGCGCTCCTTCCAAACCTCGGAGATCGGTCCTAGTTTCCCGGGCACGAGCAACAAGAACCCACTATTGCCCGGTTCCAACTGAGCCCCGTCGCCGGCCTCCGATACCTGGCAGAGATGGATCATCGCGCCTTGGCCCTTCCGACCCACCGTAATCCAGTGATCGTCGTTGGAGAGAACATCCAACCCTAGCTTCTGCGTATACCAGTCCCTCGCTTTCCCGCGGTCCGAGACCAGCACCGCAGCACTCGCAAACCATGCCTTTGGGATCTTCGTCTTCTTCGAGGCGTTCGAGCCCGTGGAGCGTTTCTTCGCCGGCATTGTTCTCCTCACGGACCCTTTTCCCATACGATGATTTGAACCGGACCGAGGGGTGATGAAACAGTTTCCCGACTGTCGAAGGGACCCATCTCGACGAGCCGGCTACGCGTCAAGCACGCCGTCGAACGGTTTCTTCTCGGCGGGGAGAGAACGGGTACGGGGTTGTTAACTCGACCACGATAGCCCAGCGTACGTACAAGTTGTTCGCCGGAGCGAGTGCCTAGTGGACCGGCGATGAAGTAACTTCGGGCTTCGTGGTTCGGAGCCAGACCGGGATCCGCGCTTGGTGCCGTCGGTTCTTCCGAACGGTGTCCCGGAACTTCTTCCCCCGACGGATCCGCTCCTCG
>JBAUTP010000158.1:0-3252 GCA_049582265.1 Thermoplasmata archaeon | reverse complement strand
ACGTACCACTGCCGATCAGCCTGTCGTGGAACCTGACCTCCTCCATCGCCATCAGCCCGACCACGATCAACCAGACCGTCCAGGTCGTTGACCTTAGCGCTGGCCTACCGGTAGTTACCCTGCCGGTGGCCGCCGTCGCTGGCCAATCCGCCTACTCGTTCACGCTGACGCTAGCGGAACTCTTGTCCGGTAATTACACCGGGAACCTGACGAACCCGGCCCTTCTACCGGACGACATCTATCAGATCGGCGTGGTCGCGACGGGGAATAGCAGCACCGTTGGAGTTCGTACCGCCACCGCTGTTACCCACGGTTTCATCGTAGCTGTGGCCCCCAGCGGCTCGGTCTCGGCGACCCAGACCGCGTTCGGGAATATCGGCAATGGGATCGCCAACGTGACGATCACGGCCGTCTACACGGGGAGCTATCTCCTGTCGGCCAATGTCACGGTGACGACGTCCTCCGGTGCCGTGGCGTTCAGCGCAGGGGTCCTCCAGAACTGTCCGACGACCCCGGGATCGCCGACGGTGTGTACCCGCACGGTCTCGGTGACCTGGGTTCCCGGATCGGGCGGGATGTACTCGATCACCATGACGCTCCGAAACGCCGCGAATCAGACGGCCACCGCCAACGGGACGGCATCCGTCAACGCGACCGGAAGTGCCACGGTCACGACGCAGCACTGGACCAACTCCACGCTCATCTCAGGGCTCAATCCTGGAGCCGCGGCGGCCATTTTGCTGGTCGTGGGCCTCATTATTGGGCTCTTGGTCGCGCTCGTCCTCGGTCGAAGCATGTGGGCCTCACCGAAGGCCACCCCCGCGCAGCCGTGGCAGCAGACGACCACCACCACCGCCGGAACGCACGAGTGCAGCGTTTGTCACCAGACATTCCCCACGGAAGAGGAACTTCAGGAGCACGCGAAGACCGCGCACGGAATGACGTAGCCGTTCCGATCCAGATCGGGCGCTAACCCTTTCCTTCTTCCTCTTTCGTATTCTTGGCCGATGGCGGGACGATGTGCCCGTTCCTAGGCGTAACCGCCCGTTACTGAAAACGCAGCGTCGGAAATTGGCGGCGCCATGCGCGGACCTCAGGACCGACCCGCTCTCGCTGGAGTCCCCCGCGATCCATCAGCTCGGCCATGCGGTGCATATCGGTCGGTCGGAGGCCTAGGCGAGCCACCTCGGCCGTACCGAGGCGGCCAATAAGGTCGAGGAGGATGCCTTGCCGTTCCAGCCGGCGCGCCATGACCGAAGGACCGACCCCATACTTCGCGTAGAGCGCCTCGCGGTCCACGTGGACCTGGTGCGACCGTGAGAACCCTTGGTCCTTCGCGACCAGGGGCACCCCGCGTTCGTCGAGGGCCCGAGCGAGCGCTTGTGCGTTCTCGACAGCGGTCCGGGCGTACTCGGCCCCAAAACGTTCGAGCTCCAGGAGCGTCTGGGCTACTCCCGCGATCCGGTTCCAGTGGGCGTTGTCCAGCACGCGCCAAACCAACGCTGCGTCGATCTCCCGAAAGAGGTCGTCACGGTCGGTGAGCACCAGGCCGCCTTGGGGACCCGGGAAGGACTTGTGCGTACTTCCGAACAGCACATCGGCGCCTTCGCGGAGTGGATCTTGAAATTCGCCGCCGGCGATCAGACCGAGCACATGCGACCCGTCGTAGAGAACCAGGGCATCCACGGAGTGCGCCGCCTCGGCGATCTCCCGGAGAGGGTACGGGAAGAGGAAGAAGCTCTGCCCGAGCATCACGGCGTTCGGCCGCTCCCGACGGATCTCCTCGAGGGCTGACTCGACGAGGACGGTCCCCCCGGGTCCAGCGGCGATGAGGGGCCGGACGGTATGGCCGAGAACGGCCGGAAGAAATCCCGGAGCATACCCGTCGTAGCCCCCCTGGCCGGGCTCGATGGCGAGGTACTTCGCCCCACGAGGAAGCAGCGGTACGAGGACCGATTGGGCGGCAATGTGTCCGGAAAGGGGGCGGGTCGTCGCACATCGGGCGTGGAAGACCCGACGAGCGGCGGAGTCCGCAA
The DNA here is from genome assembly GCA_049582265.1 of Thermoplasmata archaeon. GTDB lineage: Archaea > Thermoplasmatota > Thermoplasmata > Lutacidiplasmatales > UBA184 > Lutacidiplasma. The sequence goes on along the minus strand of JBAUTP010000158.1, from coordinate 1,216 downwards.
GCTCCTGGATCGCGTCGGTGTATCTCGTCCCCCCGTAGCTGTTGTCGACGATCTCGCCGTGGAACGCCTCGTTCATAGGAAGCGTGTAGCGTCCCGCGAGGTCCGAGCTCAAGAAACGTCGCGCCCGTGGGGAGACCGCATTCTCGCTCGGCAGAAGGTTGAAGACCTCGCGCCCCCGCCAACGGTCGTGCGCCCGGACGAGCCGGGTCAGCCGTGCCTCTTCAGACGCCGGTGTGGGCATGCTGCGCCGACTCGAGATGCGGGGGAAGCCCGAAGCTTTCGGCGATCTTCCGATGCTCATGATGCCCGCATCGCGGGCAGACCAGGTCCCGTCCGGTGCCATGGACGAGAGGACCGTGGCAGACCTGACAACGCGCGGCGACGACGCCCAACGGGGTCGGCGCGGTCGTGAGCTTGATGGACGGGTGGCTCTGGAGCACGCGCGCAAGGAGGACATCGCCCGGGGCGAACTCGTCGTTCAACGATTCCGTATAGCCGTCCTTCGCCTTCGAGACGTGGACGGTACCCTCGGGGGCGCCCGGAATTCCCCGGCGCGAGCCCACCGACGCGAGGACGGTACAGATGGCCATGGCCGTCTTGATCTCGTCGACCCGAGCGTAGACTAAGTCCCCTTCCTTCACCTTGGGCACCGCATGGACCGCGTCCACTGCGATCGCGCGCTCGTGCGGGTCCACCCGCGAGGTGCCGAAGAGGGCCGCAAAGATCCGGCCCCCGTCCTCATAGGTCCCGGGTCCAGGAACGAACTCCTCCGCGGTCCCCAGGTACTCTCCCGGCACGACGAGCTTTGCGATTTCTGCAGGCGTCACTCTTCCTCCGACACTCGAATAACCCAGAGGTCGACGTCGAGGAACCGTTGACGCTCCCGATGGTGGGGGAACGTCGCCGGTAGGTTCCACGGAACCCGCCGAGTCGTTTCGATGCGCGCACCGCGTGCGACCGCTCGCTCGACTATAAAGCTTCGGGAATCGCAAAGCGCGAACGCATAGACCGCGCGTCGGGCCCGAGCGAATCCGGTCTCCCAGAATGGACGGTCGGCGTGACGTCGCTGGGCCCCGAAGGGCGGGTTCATGAGGACCGTATCGACGTCGTGGTCGAGTGTCGTTACATCGCCCACGACGAACCGACACTCGACGCCGGCAGCGCGTGCGTTGGTACGGGCCACCCGAATCGCCTCCGGATCAACTTCGACGCCCAC
>JBAUTP010000157.1:0-1666 GCA_049582265.1 Thermoplasmata archaeon | reverse complement strand
TCTCCCTTCTTTTCATCGTCCGAGCCACCGGCACCTCCATGATCGTACTCCGCGGGATCGGTGCATGCGTTCGAGGGCAGGTTCTCGGCAAAGTCCGCCCACGTGAAGTTCTTCGCTGTTCCATCGTTGGTGGCATTCTGGAGCAGGTCCGCCAGAGTGGCGTTCTCCCATGACCCCAAGGCGCCGTAGCTATCGGGATACGCATCACCCGTAGTACCCGAGCTTGAACAGGAGTTAGTCTCCGCGGCAATGAGCGCTTGATACTCCGGTGCGGACGGGTGGCAAGGAGCGTAGAAGGTTGATAGGGCTTCGTAGTGCGTGGCGAGATAACTCTCGTACGGGCCGGATTTTTGAACGGATGACAGAGGCTCGTTCTCGAGCATGATGATGATGACATGCTGGATCATATGCGGATCATCGGTTTCGTTGAAACTGATCGGGACCGAGACATCTCCCCCAGCGACCGTCAGCATCCCTGTGTAGCCGGGGCTCGCCAGGAAGTTATCATTGCTTTCAATGCTGACATTCCAGGTATAGGTCCCGTTCGTGACCTGCCAGGACGAACCGCTTGGCGTGCTCTCGCATTGAGTCGAGCTCCCGTCCTGAATGTCTTGACACCAAGTCAAGCCCGAAGGGAGACCGCTCTCGGAGAACGAAACCGAATAGTCCGTCGTATAATCGACCGCCCCGAGAGTGATTATATTCTCGATCCAGGGAGCGCTGTGCGTCCACGTACCATTCATCCAAAGGTTCTTGGAGGTCGAGTTGTTGTTCGTAAAGTACATGACGGCTGCCGTCACATTTGTTGCCGCGACCGAGGAGTTGGTGGTCACCTGGTCACCAAGCTGAGCAGGGCTCAGCGGCGTGATGTTGTTCCAGCTCCAGGTGCCAAAACCCGCGAGCACAAGGTCATTGGGGTCGACATCAATCGTATCGTTCGCGTGCCGGTTTACCCCCTTGACAGTGTCACCGACCTGATCGACGAATGGGATCGGATTCCCGCCGTAAATGTTCCCTCCGTTCACGTCAACGATCTCGACCGAGGCGCTATCCGTCGTCCCGCCCGTGAGTGTGACGTTGACGTCTACGCTCGGACCGCCATCGATGTCGGCACAGGCCCAGACCGAGAACCCATCTGTCCCTCCGTTCGCATATTGGAGCTCCTCGGCCTCCTGGACGAACGTGTCGTTTGGACCGTCCTCGACGGAGACGTTGTGAGCGGTGGTCCTCCCAAAGAGCTCCACAAATACTACCAACGTATCCGCGGACGCAACGGCAAACGGACCCGAGTCGCCAGACGTATTGCCGGTGATCGTGAAGTTCACGATCTGGGCAATGGCCGGCGTAACGTCAATGGTGGAGGAGTCGGTGTGGAGACCCGGGAACCCAACTGATGTCGGGGCCGCGGCGGGTTCTGAAAAAACTCCGGCGACCGTCCACGCCGTAAATCCCATTACGACCACGCACAAGCTTCCTAACGATCTGAACCCGAGATGACGCGCGATCGATCGCCTCACCAGCCAGCCCCGACCGGAGAGCCGAACGCGTCGCGTCGATTGCCTACAGTACCAAGCCACCTTCCTCGACCGGCGAGATGAGACCAGTCTGCCCGAGGGCGGCCCTGACGTATTGCTCGATCCGATTATTGCCACAAACCTAACTGATG
>JBAUTP010000156.1:0-4097 GCA_049582265.1 Thermoplasmata archaeon | reverse complement strand
CCCCGGGGTCCCCCTCTCCCGCCGCCACGACCGCCGCCGGGGCCGCCGCGCCGTCCGCCGCGCGGAGGTCCGGCGCTCTCGTCCTTCGGTGGCAGGATCGAGGTCCCGATAGGTCCCCGGACGATCTTGAGCCGCTCGGCATCCTCGGGCGTCACCTTGAGCTCGGCCAACTGTCGAAGGGTCTCGAACGCGGACTGAGCGTAGTTGACGGTCGTCTTCGTGTGACCGTCGGTGAACCCCCATGCATCGGTGATGCCGGCGAACCGAAGGATCGGCTTGGCCACGTCCCCGACCGCGAGGCCGACGCCCCGGGGAGCGGGCCTAAATGTGACGACCACAGAGCCCGAGCGACCCCGCACCTGGAACGGAACCGTGTGCGAACGCCCGCACCCACATTCCCAGCTCCCGCATCCACGAAGGATCTCGATGACCTCGAGCTTCGCCCGGTCGATCGCTCGACGGATCGTCGGCCCTACTTCCTTCCCCTTGGCCCGTCCCAGACCGACGAACCCATCGCCGTTCCCCACGACGACGGTGACCGCGAACTTGAACCGACGGCCCGAGTCCGTCATGCGTTGGACCATGTTGACGTCGAGCACCTCATCGTGGAGCGCCGGTAGGAGCGCGTCCACGATCTGCGCTTCCCGGAGCGGGAGGCCGGTTCGTAGCGCCTCCGACATCGTCGTGATCTCGCCCCGATGAACGCGCTTTCCGAGCTCCGTTCGAGGCACCCACGGAGGCGCCGGAGCGCCGCCGGGCCCCCCGCCGCCGGAGGACATGCGAGAGGCGCCGGTGGTGGCGGCGGGAGCGCTCATGGGGAGGCCTCCGGTCGCTCGATGTTCTTCGCGAGGTCGCCCTTGTACATCTCGAGCGACTTCGGAAGAGGAGGGCGTAGATGGGTTCCGTTGAGCCGTTCCGCCGAGGGGAACGCTCCTTCCCCGTGCGGGATCTCGAGCCCGGCATCGAGGAGCCCTTTGAGCGCCCCGAGCAGGCGGCCGCCGTTCGTCGGCCGACGTAGACCCGCATCCAGGACCGCGGTCGTCGTTCCGGATTCCTTCGCTCGAAGGCCCGCGAGATACCCCGTCAGGTACGCGGCGGGCGTCGACACCGTTGCCGTCGTCGGGAACTCGATGCGTGACAGTTCGCGGCTCTCCGCCGCCGCGAGAATCCGGTCACCCTGAGGGTCGTACGCGGTCACGGCCACCATCACGCGGTGGCGAGAAAGGCGAACGACGGCCCGGGGGGTTCCGGACTTGAGAAGTCGGAGGCGGTGCCGATAGTCGGTCTTCCCTTCGCGACGCCGTCGAAAGGGAACCCGGTAGCGGGGGCCGTGGCTCATGGGGAAGCCTCCTTGACCCCACCGGCCAGACGCATGTTGATGAGCAGGTGGGCCCGGCTTCGGAACATGCCTCCCTTGGTTCTTCGATAGAACTCGCGGTACACCTTTGCGGTGATCTGCTTCGTTCCGCGAAGCTCCTTCAAGAGCTTGCGCTGCGCACGGATGCGATTCATCCAGCGCTCTTTCCGAGGGAGGCGGGAGCGTGGGGTCCCGCGGCGTGAACCGGGCCCCGAGTGTCGGCCCTTCGCGACCTCGGCGGCATGTCGGCGAGCCCGAACGCGGGAGGTCCCTCGGACTGGCCTACGCTGAACGACGCCGGCCTTGATCGCACTTCGGATGTCGGCGCGCGTGACGGCATCCGCGAGCTCTTCCGTGCTGGCCGGGTCGAGCCAAACGCGGCCCTCCCCGCACGCGAGGATCTGCGCGGCCATGCGCCGTTGGTTCGATAGGTCCGGCACGGCTTACTCCTCCGCGCGGTCGCCGACGATGGGGTTCAGCACCTTGACTCCGAGCTTGCGGGCGGCCTCCTCCAGGATAAGTCGCTTGCGGGTTCCGAGCGTGCGCGCCAGGATCGCCGCATCGGTCGCGACGTTCAGCCGTTCGAGCTCGCCCTGCGTGCGGATGACGATGGGCCGGAACCCGACCGGGGTGAGCCCACGGACGAGCGCCGGGGATCGATATCCCACGCGTACCACCTGCGGGCGATACCCGTAGTGCCGGCGTTGCTTCGACTGGACCCCCCGCGGAGCCCGCCAGCTCCCACGGCGTTCGAGAGTAAAGTATCGATAAGTTTGTTCGCGGACGAATCGGGGGCGTCGCTTGTCGCCTTCCGTTCGCGCCAGGAGAAGTCGGCGGTGCTCGGGATCGAGCGTGGGCCGTCGAGGTGCCTTCGGAACGTCTTCCTCTTCCTTCTCGTCCGTCGTTTTCGCCGGCTCGGCAACGGGCTTTCGCCGAGCGCGTCGCGTGCGTCCTGTGGATTTCTTCGGGGTCGGCTGCGGAGCCTCGGCGGGCGCCGTCTCCTCGGGCGGGGAGAGGGAAGCGGAGCCCTCGGTGGTCTCCTCGTCATCCTCCTCGTCCGCCTCTTCCTCCGAGGTCGCCGCGCCCGGCGTAGCCGCCGGTTCCTCCTCGTCCGGAGGGCTCGGTGATTTCTCGGCGGCAGGTTGGTGCGCACGGGCCGTGCGCCCGCCCGACTTCACACCGGAGGACTCGGGAGTCTTCGCGGTGGACGTAGTCTCGGTCGACTCTTCCTCGTCCTCTTCGTCCTCGGCCTCCTCCGGCGCGTCCCCGTCGGGTGGGTGGGGAAGCTCGTCGTCGGGCCTCATGCGTTCGGCTCCTTCGGCCGTGCCTTCTCGATAATGTAGATACCGTCCTGGAAGACGCGGGGGTCGTAGTCGCGGATATGGGTCGCGCGCTCGATGTTGGCAGCGCTCTGGCCCACCTCTTCGACGTCGTGCCCCGAAAGCAGCACGATGTCCCCCTCCACTTTGGCGCTGACGCCCTTCACCAGCGGGGCGGTCCGTGGGAACTTCTCCCCAAGGAAGTTCTCGATCAAGAGGGAATTGTCCTTCACCGAGACCTTCATCGGAAAGTGCGCCGCGACCACCTTCATCCGGGCCTCGAACCCGACGCTCACTCCCGTCACGAGGTTCGCGATGTGACGCTCCCATGTGTGAAGGAGGGCCTGGGAGCGCTTTCGATTGGCCGGGATGAGCAGCTCCAACGTCGCGTTCTCTCCCTCGGGCCTATAGCGGAGCGCCTCGCTCGGGAATGTCCGACGGACTTCGCCGAGAGGACCTTTCGCAACGATGCCACCTCCGCGTACACTGAGCGTAACGCCCTTCGTGAGCGGGATCGTAACGGCGGAGCGCTGGGCATCGTCAGTAGACATAAGCGAGTAGCTTCCCTCCGATCTTGAGCTCACGCGCCTTTTGTTGGCTCATCACGCCGCGGTTCGTGGAGAGCAATAAGAGGCCGAAATCCTGAGCGGGAAGGTACCGGGCCTCGTAGCGTTCGAGCGCCCGCCCGTGGACGGCGGTCCGCGGCTTGATGACACCGCACGAATTGATGCGGCGGGCCAGACGCACGTCGTATTTGCCTCCCCGACCATCGGCGATGAACGTGAACTCCTCGATGTAGTGGTACTCGTGGAAGATCCGAAGTACTTCCGCCACGAGACGCGAGACGGGCGCCAACTCGACCGTGGCCTTCCCCAAGCGGTCGGCGTGCCGCAGCGCGAGGAGGGCGTCATTGAGGAGATCGTGTCGCATCGTCCTTCACCTCACTGATACTTCCGGAAGCCGAGGTCGAGAGCGACCTCGCGGAAGCATTGTCGGCAGAGATGGAGACCGTAGCGACGGACGATCCCGCGCTTGCGGTCGCACCGAAGACAACCTTCCTTTCGTCCGAACAGTTTCTTCGGCTTCATCGCTTCACTCCAGGTACGTCACATGGAACGTTTCGGCCAGGAACGCCCGGGTCTCGTCCCGCGTGACCCGCACCGACCGGGGGATCGCCCGCGACCCTACCCGACGGTCGCGGACGCGATACCCCGCGCGGCCGAGCTCGACGCACACGTCCATGCCCACGATACCGATCTGGGGGTCGTACTTCATTCCAGTGAAATCGGTATAGTCCGCGATCCCGAACGAGAGGTTCCCCGCCCGGTCGATCGAAAGCGGGTCGAGCTGGCGGTCGCGCGCCTCGAAGGCGCGGTCCAGGAATTGCTTCGCCTTGGGGCCTCGAAGGGTCACCTTCGCCC
>JBAUTP010000155.1:0-2328 GCA_049582265.1 Thermoplasmata archaeon | reverse complement strand
GGCGTCAAGGGAAGACCAGGAAAGAAGCGCGGCCATCGTCGTCACGTAACGAAGTGAGGTCCGTTCTCACTTGAGACAACTGGCGTTTTTCCAAGGAGGAGCGCTGGGAGGCGATCCTGCCCGCCGGTCGAGGGATTGGGTGATCCTCCCGAGCGCTCCCGGGGTTCATCTTCCATTGGACCCGTAAGTCCTTAACGCCAGGTCAGACATCCAGATTCGCGCGTCCTGAATCCGGGCGAATCCGGGAGATGAGGTACAGACTGGGTCGACCGAGCGATGTCATGTTCTGCGGTCTAGTCGCCATTGCCTGCCTGGTCGTGGTCCTGGGCTCGACGCTCGCGGGGGGTACTATTCCAATCCACCTGGCCAAGGCTTCCCCGCTCTCGGGTGCTCCCGATGCCGCGCAGCCGCTGGCTCCGGGCGGGGATTTCCCTACGTACCTTGGCGACCCCGAGCGAACGTCTTCCTCGTCGTCCGAGCTCTTGATCAACCTCACTACGGCTTCCGCGCTGCGGGTCCTTCGGGACTTCCCCGCCAACGGGCCGGTTCGATCCCAACCCGTCGAGCAGAATGGGATCCTTTATTTTGGGACCGAGTCCGGGTATGAGTACGCGGAGGATGCCGCCAGCGGCGCGTTCCTTTGGAAGTCGTTTCTTGGCGTTTCAGCAAACGACACAACCTGCCCGTCCGCCGAAGGGATCAGTTCGACGGCTTCCGTAGCGGACGGCCAACTGTACGTCGACGGCGGGTATCCCTACTTCTATTCCCTGAACTCTTCGACGGGAGCCATCGAGTGGCGAACTCCGATCGGAGGGACAAGTGCTCAAGGTTACTATGACTGGTCGAGCCCCCTCATCTACGCCGATCGAGCGTACGTTGGCATCTCGAGCCAATGTGATGATCCGCAGGTCGCGGCCGGAGTGGTAGAACTTTCGCTCGATTCCGGGGAGGTCCTGAACTACTTCAACTCGAGCGCGCCCGGGCTCAATGGCTCCGAGGTGTGGGGATCGCCGGCGGTCGACCCGTCAACCAACATGATCTTCATCACGACGGGGGCCCCGTTCAATTCGACGCCGACGAACTACAGCGAATCGATCGTCGCGCTGAACGCCGATACCCTCGCCGTAGAATCCAGCTGGCAACTGCCACCGTTCAAGCTCACCGCGACCGGAGGATTCCAATCCACCCCCACGGTCTTCGACCCACTGGGAGGATTCCCGATGGTCACCGCAGTCAGCACAAACGGGATCCTGTACGCGTTCTACCAATCCAACCTCACGCTGGCCTGGGAATATCCGATATGTTGCCAGGCCGGATCCGCCGCTGACCGGATCTCCACCGCGTGGGGAGGAGGCTACATCTATGCCGCGGGAGGGCCGGCCAACGTCGGAGGCGTGAATTATGGGAGCGCGGTATGGGCGTTCGACCCCCTCACCGGCACTGTCGTGTGGGTACAGGGCTTCTCCGAGTCTTCGTCGTCCGGATACGCAGCGCCGCTTTACGCGAACGGCCTTCTCATCGTTCCTGACCAAGGTGCCCTCCTCGAGCTCGACGCGGGCGACGGAAGCCTCGTCTACGAAGACACGCAACCCGGCATCTTCGCGGCGCCGGCTTCGATCTCTCGTGGAGAGGTCTTTGCAGGCTCGACGAACGGCAATGTGTACGCCTGGGATCTTTCGCTCTCGGCCAACGCGACGCAGACCCAGTCGACCGGAACCGCGCCTCTGCTGGATTCATTCAACGTCACCGCAAGCGGCGGGTTGCCGCCGTACAGCTTCGGATGGACGTTCGGGGACGGAGGAAAATCTGTCCTCCAGGACCCCCGGCACACGTACAGCTCGGCGGGGACCTACACCGTGACCGTCGTCGCTACGGACTTGGGACGAAGTTCTATCACGGATCACCTTTCCGTGGTTGTGTCCCAAGGAATCAACCGAACCTTCGTCGTCTCGTTCACGGAGGTGGGGCTAACTCGAGGCACCCCTTGGTCGGTGACCCTCAACCGCGAAACAGAATTTTCGAGCTCCGCTTCCGTCCGGTTCATTCTGCCGAACGGCACCTATTCGTTCACGGTCGGAACCGTCCCGGGGTATTCGGTCAATCGCACGACCGGGTCGCTAACGGTGAATGGGGGTCCCGTCACCGAGTTGCTTGCTTTTGCTCCTGTCGTTCCGTCCACGTACTCGGTGACCTTCCTCGAGTCCGGATTACCCTTCGGCACCAATTGGTCGGTCACGTTCGACGGGACGTTGCACAAGAGCCCCGGCTCATCGCTCCTCCTTTCTGACGTCCTGAACGGAACGTATCCCTTCTCGGTCACCGCAGCCG
>JBAUTP010000154.1:0-2202 GCA_049582265.1 Thermoplasmata archaeon | reverse complement strand
CCTCACCGGATCTATCCGGCGGGCCGAGCCTCGTGTCGGTTCACTTTGATTCTTCCCCCTCTCCCCTGAAGGTCACGCACGGTCTTCTCCCGTCCACGCGATCGATCTGGCTGACCGTCACGCTGATCCCCTCCCACGACGCAGAGCTATCCGCACTCGACGCCGCACTGATCACTCCAAGCTCTCCCCAGTTCCGTCACTTTCTCACCGAGAACGAATTCGTAGCCGAATTTGCACCTTCGCCGGCCAACGTTTCCGCGGTTCGAGAGTACTTCGCCGGGTACGGGGGGGTTCGGTTCGCAGCGACGGGAGACCGATTGGGCCTCAGTTTTCAGATCTCCGCCGGTGGTGCCGATGAAGCATTCCATACCAATCTGGAGGCCCTGGGCAACCCCGCCACGACCCTCTTCTATACCATCGGGTCGAAGCCGTTGCTCCCATCGAACATCGCGCCGATGATCGAAGGGGTGGGCGGGCTCGCAAACGAACCGAACTCGATCAATCTGAACCTCGTTCGTTCGACGGCGGCTCACCTGCGGGCAGAGTCGACGCCGGCCTCGTACGTGGAGTTTCAGGGCTCACAGCAGATGGTCGGAACCGATTACACCCAATTGTACGGGGTGTCCCAGCTGTTCCCCGGGACGGGCGAAAAGAACGCGACCTTTGCAACGAACCAGGCCGTGGACACGCTCCTCTGGTCCGGTCTCAACGTGACCCAAGGAGTGAACCTGCCTCCGTGGGATCCTGCCGCCGCGGGTCTCTACCTCAACGATACGTTCCCCTCGACGTGGCCTGCCCCGACCCTGGCCGGAGTACCCGTGACCGTCGACGGAGTCACTCCGCCCGACGTGGGCCCACCGAGTCAGTCGCTGGGCGACGACATCGGAGAATCCACGGAAGCCTACTTGGATGTAGAGATGGCGGGCAGCATGGCCCCCGGCGCCACGGTCACCAACTTCTACGCCCCGGCCTCGGTGGTCTTGACGGGCCAAGTTTCGACGTTCGCGGATGGAGAAGCCACGGCGCTCGCCGCTGCCCTCGACGCCGGGTACGGGGGGAAGCACTTGGATGCGATCACGAATTCCTTCGGCGAATCGGACTTCAATGACACTCTATGGAACCAGGAGCTCCAGGAAGCGGCCACCGATGGAGTGAGCGTCTTCGTCTCGACGGGAGACACGGGAGATGCGCCCTCTCCGGCGGATACGGGACGCCCTCAGGGCCAATTCACCGAGTGGCCGTCGACGTCCGCGTTCGAGTCGTTCGGCGACGTGGCCGTCGGAGCGACCACAACGACAGCGACGGGGTCAGGTACCAACGATGTGTCATTCGATCCGTTAACCGGTTCGATCGCGACCCAATCGATATGGTGGGAGGACAACGGACCGCCCAATGACGCGGGGTCGACCGGCGGCCTTAGCTCCATGATCCTGGAACCTCCCTGGCAAACGAGCTCGGCGGCTCAAACGAACATCCTCGCCGCTGCCTCCACTCAGCACGGTATCACGGGGAATCAGACGTCGGGGTTCCGTGCAGTGCCCGACATTGCGTTCTCCGGCAACAACACCATCGTTGGCAATGAGACGTTGCAGGACACGCTCAACTTCCTACCCGGAATTGGCGGCACGAGCGTGGCGTCGCCTCTCGCCGCGGGGTTTTTCACCGAACTCGCGGCCGTCGAGGGCCATTCCTTCGGGTACATCACGCCCGAGATCTACCGCATCGCGAACTACTACCTTGCCCACCCCGGGGCCTCCGGCAACCCGATCGAGGACGTGACGCAAGGCGCGAACTTCGTGTTCTTCGCGGAGCCGGGATGGGACGCCGGTACAGGCTGGGGAAGCCTGAACGCGTCGCTCTTCATTGCCGCTGACGAGAACCCCACCATCGCCAATTTCGGCGGGACGAACGGCACGACGCCCCCCGGAAGTGGCAGCGGCTCGTCCCCGACCTCCTCCGCCGACCTCCTCACGTTCGGCCTCATCGGGGCGATCCTTCTGGTCGTCGTGATCGCGGTCATCGTTGTCGCCGTTCTACCTGCGCGCCGACGGCGCCGGGCGATGGGAGCTCCACCGATGTCGATGTACTCACCCTATGGCACGACTCCACCGCCCTCGTGGGGTCCCGCAGGACAGCCGCCCGCCTACCCTCAGGGTGCATGGTTACCTCCCGGGTCTCAACCACCCCCGGCGTACCCTCAGC
>JBAUTP010000153.1:0-3866 GCA_049582265.1 Thermoplasmata archaeon | reverse complement strand
GTGGGAGCCGTTACGCCTACGATCTTCGAGCAACATCTCCTCGGGCCCATCACGAGGATCTTCGAAGAGATCCGCCCGCTCGGCCGCCCCACAATCTACTTTTCGACCGGGTCCTCCCACCTTTTGGAACTCCTCGCTCGCACGGGAGCCGATGCGCTCGGGGTCGATTGGAGGGAGCCCCTCGATCGGGTTCGTGAGCGAGTCGGCGAACGCGTGGCGGTCCAAGGTAATCTCGACCCTGGGGCACTCCTCGGGTCCAGCCGGACGCTTCGACGCGAGGCACGCCGAGTGCTCGAAGAGGTAGGGGACGGACGCGGGCACGTCTTCAATTTGGGCCACGGTGTTCTACCCGCAACGGACCCCGCCCGGGTCGAGGAGCTCGTGAACTTCGTACACGAGGCTGGACGGGGGCTGAGGAAGCGATGAACCCGACACCGCCCGCCGAGACGACGGCCGTCCTTCTGATGGGTTATGGCAGTCCCAACGGGGTAGAGGACCTTCCCTCCTACCTCGCGGATGTGCTCCATGGGCGAACTCCCTCGCCGGCAATGGTGGCGGAGTACGTTCGGAGGTACGAACGGATCGGCGGGTCGCCCCAGAACCGCATCCTGGGCTCGCTCCGAGAGAAGCTCGAGCGACGGCTGCAGAACGATCGGCCGGGCGAGCAAGTCTTCCTCGGAGTGAAACACGGTCAACCCGCATTGCGAACGGTCATCCCTGAGGCCGCTCGCGCCGGCTTTCGGCACCTCATTGCGGTGCCCCTTTCGCCCTACGCCTCCACCTGGATCAGCGAGCCCTACCAGCAAGGAGTGGAGGAGGGGACCCGGGCCTCGGCCTCGCCCATCTCGGTCGATGTGCGGCTCGACTGGCACCTCGACCCTCACTGGATCGGCTACTGGGGTCGCGCGATACGGCTGGAACAAGCCCGACATCCAGACCCGAAGGGGGTGGTGCTGCTCTCCGCCCACAGTCTCCCTCAAGCGATGCGGAACCGCGGGGACCCGTACCCCGAGATCCTACAGGAAACGTACCATAGGATCGTCCGGTCGGCTCGGCTGCGACGTGCGTCGTTCACGTTCCAGAGTGCGGGCAATACGACGGAACGCTGGCTGGGTCCCGACATCACGGAGGTCATGCTGGAGTGGCAGCGCCGTGGGGCGGAGCGACAGCTGGTAGCCTCGTTCGGGTTCGTGTTCGATCACTTGGAAGTGCTCTACGACCTTGACGTGGTGGTCCACGAGTTCGCCGAGAAGCACGGCATTGACTACCGTCGTGTTCCCATGCCGAACGATGCCGACGAGGTCGTGGAAGCGCTCTCCTCCCGGATCCTAGGCCCCTCCGTTCTGGCGTCCGGTCATTCACGGGAGAAGCGTACAACCTTAAAGGCGAAGGCCCGGACCCGCCAGTGAGTCCCGTAGCACCCCGCCGCCCAACGGCACGACACCCCGGCCGGGTCGCGCGGTGCGGCGGACCGCGGTCCGACCAAATCCATATGATGGAGCCCGCGCCTCCCACTGCGAAAGCATGCCCGCGCTAACGGAGGATATGAAACGTGTCGTCCGAGCCCAGCGTCTCGGGTACGTCGCCACCGTGTCGAACGACCATCGACCGAACGTTTCGCCCAAGGGGTCACTGGCCGTTTGGGGGGACGACCGCTTGGTGTTCGCCGATGTGGATTCACCGCACACCATACGCAATCTCGAGGGAAATCCGTACACTGAGGTCAATGTGGTCGACCCGCTCGTACGGAAAGGATACCGGTTCAGTGGGGTAGCCAAGATATTGCGCTCGGGCGACGAATACTGGAAGATTCTGGAGCACTACAAGGGCGAGGGGGCCGACATTCGACGAGTTCGAACCGTCGTTCTCATCGACGTGCATACAGCCGCGCCCCTCGTCTCGCCTTGCTATATGACCGGCCTGACCGAGGACGAAGTGCGCGCGCTGTGGGGAGAATGGCACAAGAAGTTGAACCAGCGAACCGTGGTCGACCTCATCCCCCCCACGGATTTCTAGTCGGACGGCGGAGCCGGGTGCCGTGCGTCCGAGCTAGGAGCGGGGAAGAGGGGCCGTTGTCAGGGTAAGGTCACTCACCATCGATGGCGACCGTGTTTCCGGCCGACGCGCCCGTACCCGCCGACCTCGTCGCGGTGGTCGAGATCGCCCTCGCGGCGATGCTCGTCGTGGGAGCCATCCTGGTCCACTCCGGGAGGGTCCGTGCCCACCGCTACGTCCAAAGCGCGGTCATTCTCCTCAATATTCCAATCGTACTCTCGTGGATGGTCCCCCAGTATCTGGCGTACGTTGCGCCGGGACTGCCTCACCACCTCGCGCAGCCCGACATCTTCGTGCCGACGATCATGTTGGTGGCGGGCGTGGTCGCGGAGCTGCTGGGGGTCTACATCCTTCTCGTAGCCGGGACCGCGTGGATCCCGGAGCGCTTTCGCTTCCGTAGGTACAAGCTCTGGATGCGCACCGAGCTCGGGCTGTGGTGGTGTGTGGTCGGCGCGGGGCTCGCGACGTACGTTCTCTTCTACGCACCCGGGGCTACATCGTAACGAACCCGATCCCGCAAGGCGCCTCCCTGCTGCCAGAAATGGGAACCCCGTCGTAGCCGGGTCGGCGAAATGCCGAATCCTGTACGACTACTTCTTGCTCGCGAGCTCCTTGATCGCTACCGAGTCTTCGTCGAACATCTGCTGAAGGAACCCTCGAACTGCCGGCTCGAGCTGGGCCGGAGGGAGAGCCGACGAGGAAAAATCCCCGTAGACATCGATGCCCGTCGTGTTCCCCTTCGGGGTGTAGACGTTCATCATCTTCGATCCCGCCATCGGTCCCTCGAGGATCTCGATCGTCATTCCCAAAGGCGCCAGGGTCGTAATGCGATTCTTGACCTTGACCCACTGTCCGTTCATGTTCTGCTCCATCGAGAGCTCGAACGACGTATCACTGATGGGCTTCATCTCCTGATTCCGAGTCGACCGGTGGGTCTCCCCGTGCTGTTCCGCGTTCAGATAAGCCCAGACTGTTTCGATCGGCGCGTCGAATTGGCTCCCCTCGTCCTTGATGAGCACCATGCCCCCCAAAGGCCCTCACCGGTATTTGAACGCAAGCGGAAGCCCCCGTCCCTGAATGTCAGGCAGGGTGGCCGTGCTACCCTGCCCTGTCTCGCTACGGCTCCTAGGAAAGGGACGACCTGTCGGATGCTTCGCTCGCCAACCTCGGGGCTACGATCCGACGCAGGCCAAGCCTCACTTCGCGTTAGGCTGTGGGAGGGGCTGCCAAGCGTCCCGGTTCCGGATGAGGCTGCAGGTTATGGGAGGCCAGCTGCGGGGGAGTCGAGAACGTCTTACCGCAGAGCCCACACTTGAACCCCGGTGTCGTTGCCGCGGGGTTTGATTCGAGCGTCTCGGTGGCGCTTCCGCCAGCGTGGGTCTCGTTGATGTGCGTCGCGAGCTCTGCCACAGAGGCAAACGAGCCACCACAGTTCGAACACACTTCGGCCATCGATTCACCTCGGCTTCCTCAGCCGAGTTGACCGGCTCCATGGGTCATATAGGGTCCCTTTCTGCCTTGTAACGGGCGAAGGTCGCGCCCAGAGCGACATCGCCACCTTTCGCGGGCGAATCTCTTTATCTCGGCGAAGGTTCCCGCCCATCTCGATGCCGTCCGACGCAGCGAACGAGATCAAGACCATCGTAGCCGGGCTCCGAAAGTCATCGCTCTTGGCGGGCCTTACGGACCGGCAGATGAAACGCCTCGCGAGCTATGCGAAGATGCGTCGTCTGCCCAAGGACGCCGTCGTCGTTAAGCGCGGGGACAAGGGGATCGGATTCTATGTCGTTCTGGACGGAGCGGTCCAAGTG